>CAZRIL010000004.1:0-66451 GCA_964600115.1 uncultured Chthoniobacter sp.
CCTCCTGAGCCGATGAGCACATTGGCCGAGGTGCCTGAGGCTCCGGCACCGAGGCCGAGGGTGGTGATGGTCTGAGTTGTGCCGCCCACGTCCAAGGTTCCCGCAAAAACCGTGGTGGCCGCAGCGCTGATCTTGCCTGCCCCGCTCAGGCGCAGTGTGCCGGCATCCGTACCATTGGTGACACCCATCGAGGTCGCTCCGGTGTAGCTGTTTGCCCCGGTAAGCACCCAGGTGCCGGCGTCCATTTTGACCAGCGTATTCACCCCGGAGCCATTGTTTGTCCAGGCCGGGGCAAAGATGTTAGCATCCGTGTTGCTACCGCGTAAATAAAGCGTGTGTGCCGCATTCGCGGTGCCGGTATGCGCGATGGCCCCGGTATTTGTGAACTCGATCGCTCCGCTGCCGGAGGATGCAATCTGGAAGTTTGCGGTGCCGCCGTCCAGTGTGAAGAGCCTGTCAGTGGTGTCTCCACCACCGACATAGCGAAAGAGCGAAGCCTGACCAAGAACCAGGTTGCTTGCGGCGCTAGAGGAAGCGCCGATGCTGCTATTAACTCCTCCATTGGCCAACTTGGTCACCTCAATAGTGCTTGAGGAGGCCGTCCCGCTGTAGCTTGTAACCCCGGTGTAGGAACTGTTTGTGCCTGTCAGGCGAAGGATGCTTCCAGCCCCACCGCTCCAGACTATGCTTCCCGCGGTTCCTGCCCCCCCGCTGTAATTCGCAATGTTCCCGCTCACGGTGAGGTCTGCCCCGGGCGTGGTATTGGACAGGGTCAATTGGTAGCCGGTGCCCGAGATATCCGAAAGATAGATCGGGCCGCTCAGCACGGTTGCTCCCGTGTTCAAGGTGTTCGTAATACTCTTGCTGGCACCGGTCAAGGTTATCGTGCCCGAGAGGGTGATGTTGTTGGTCCCTTTGAAGAGAAGGTTTCCACCCAGCAGGAAGTTATTCGCCACCGCATTGCTCCCGCTCAGGTCGGTCGAGGCGGCCAGGTAGGGTGTGGAACCTGTTATGGTGGTGACAGTGCCCGTGCCAAGCGAACTCTTGTTGCCGATCAAGACGGTCCCGGTCTGCCAGGAGAATCCACCCTGGAAATTTGCCCCTGCAGCCCCTGTGATTTCCAGCGTTCCTCCAGCATTACCTTTGGTAAATGTGCGGGCGGTTGTATCCGCATTGATCGAACCCACAGTGAGCGTGCCCCCGCTGACTGTGATAGTGCGATTGCCACCACTCACGGTCACCACGCCGGAACCGAAGCTGAGATCGCTGGTTCCCGTGAAGGTCAGATTCCCTGCAGACAAGTTGATATTATTGTTGTTCGTGAGCGTGATGGCCGAACCGCTCGAGTTGTTAATTGTCCCCGTTGCCCCCGCAACCAGAGCTCCCGAACTGATCGCAGTGGCGCTGTTGATATTCAGCAGGACACTTGCACCGCCGATGGTCGTGTTTCCGGAATAGGTATTGTTGCCGGAAAGGGTAAACTTGGAGCCCGAAGTACCGGACAATGAAAGCCCGGTGATGGCGTTCGTACTTGAGATGCCGCCCGTGATTTCCAACGTGCCAGAGGCAGTCTGCAGGAAGGTGGCGGTTGTTCCAGATGCACCGCCAAGAATGATCGGAGCGCTGATCGTATTTATTCCACTCGTGTTGAGTGCGTATATTGCACTTGTGGATGCTGCAGCTGTGCTGTTTAGCGTAAGCGCCCCACCCGAACTCGAAAGAGTGGTGCCTGTGGCTGTGGCATTGTAGGTGAGTCCAGTGATCGTGATGCCCGCAGAAAGATCCGGCTGCTGAGTCACTGTTGCGAGGACTGCGCGATCTCCACTTCCAGGAAGACCGCCTGTCCAGTTCGTTCCCGTGTTAAAATCAGTGCCCACGTTGTTCCAGGTCATACTGGCCGCCAAAGCAGAGTCGGTCGCAGCGACCAGCACGAATGTCACGAATGCTATGAAGAAAAGGTTGTCTTTTTTCATGGGTATCTTGGGTGTTGGGGGTTCGGAATTGAAGCGACAATCGAATGGGTTGTTTGGCAACTCATATATCCGATACTGAATAGACCATCGCGACGTTCGGGAATCAATCTTTATTTGGCGAAAAAACTTATATGTACAGTTAGTGTGAAGATGTGTTCATTTTTCCAGTTTTGCAGATAGATTAAGCAAAGGGAGGAAAAGAGTATTTTTCGCACCACGCACCCGCTGTTACCTTTCTGCCTGAGGCTTCCTCGCGGGAGCGAACCCCAGCCCAAAACCCAGCCTTGACCAAAGCCTGCCAATCACGTTTGATCCGCACAGCAGATAAATCACTTATTGCTCTGATACTGCCACAGTTTTTCGCCATCCTCTGTAATCACTCATCCAAATGAACCAGCATCCGACATCCGAAGCCGAGAAAATGGAACTCACGAGCGCTCAGCTCGCCCTTGCTGTGAACGGTGGCCCCAAGGCGATGCCGGCAGCTCCGGCCAAGCGCCTGCTCTTCGGAAAAGAAGAAAAGGAGGCTGTCGCGAAGTTGTTCGATGATGCCATGGAGAACGGTTCTCAGGTCCTTGGCTACAACGGGGAGCAGGAACAGGCCTACTGCAAGGAGTTCTGCGAGTTCATGGGCGGCGGCTATGCCGATGGGGTGAACAGCGGGACCAACGCCGTGTTTGTGGCGCTTCGCGCGCTTGAGCTGGAGCCCTACAGCGAAGTGATCCACTCGCCGATCAGCGATCCCGGCGGGGTAATGCCGATCGCGCTCTGCAACCTCATTCCAGTTCCTGCGGACGCCGGACCGGACTTCTACAACACGACGGTCGAACAAATCGCCGCACGGATCACCGACAGGACACGCGCACTGCTGGTGACCCACATCACGGGCCGCCCGCTCGACATGGAGGCGATCATGGAGCTGGCCGCGAAACACAGTCTCAAGGTGATCGAAGATTGCGCTCAGGCTCACGGCACAGTTATTCACCGGCAAGCCGGATCAAAACTCTGCGTGAGCTGCGAGACATCGGGCGTCTCTGAATGCCAGGGATGCAAGGCCGGCACCTTCGGCCACATCGCGACCTTCTCGACGATGTTCGCCAAACCGCACGCGTCCGGCGGTCAGGGGGGGGTTGTTTACACCACCAGCGAGGATTTCTACTGGCGGGTGCGGTGCCACGCCGACCGCGGCAAGCCGTTTGGAACCACCCTGGGAGGCGGCGCGGGAGCCGGCGTGGGCGGGGCATCCGGCGGGGGCGCAAACTCGGTGGCGGCGCTCAACTGCAATATGGACGAGATTCACGCCTGCATCGGACGGGTACAACTCCGCAAGCTACCCGGCATGATCGGGCAGCGGCGCAAGATCGCCCTTGCGATCGGAGAGGGATGTAAGGGCTGCGCCGGGATATCGCTTGTGGGCGATCCGGGCTGGGGCCAGAGCTCGTTTTGGTTTCTATTTTTCCGTTTTGACCACGGTGCCTACAGCGTGCCGAAGGAGGTATTCGTCGCGGCTCTCGCGACCGAAGGCCTCCCCTGCTCCCGCAGCTACTCGTATTTCCCGTCGCGGATGATCTGGGCGAAAAAGCAGCAGGTCTTCGGAACGTCCGACCTCCCGTGGTCGGCCGTTCCGGGAGCGATGAAACCGTCCGATTACCCGCTACCCAACGCCGAAGCGGTGGATGCCATGCACTTCACGGTGTTCATCAACGAAGGCTGGAAGGAATGCGACGCGGCGGCGGCCATCGAGGCGCTCACCAAAGTTGACCGGGCGTATAGGCTCGATGCGAGCCGGAGTTGAAAAGCGGCACGACGATTCGCCGCCGGGCCATGCAGCGCTCCCGACAGCGTGAAAATTTGGGACGTGGAAGGCGCTGAGAAACCGCCTACGGATTTTGCCTGTCTGCGTTCCAAGCCGCGACGACCTTCGGCATGCCGCGCAGCCACCGTCCGTCGCGGGCCGCCCGCTCTCCCTCGTATAAGCAGAAACCGTCGGCTCCCCAGCTTCGCCAGCGATCGAGATGAGGAGCAAATCCGGAGATATCGTCTCCTTCAAAATCCACATGGATCGCCCCGTCGGTCGAGTGGATCACCTTGACGCCCGCCGCGTGGGCCGCCTCGATGATCGGGCGCGAATCGGCATCAAGGGCGTTCGCGGCGGAACCCATCGCCCGGTGGTTGAGGACCAGCATGGTAACCAGCCGCTCGTCGAGCCAGCGCCCGATATCCGCGCCCTCGAGCAGCGCTTGCTGGAATGTGTTTCCGACGCGGGCGGCGAGGGGAAATTCCGGGCCGTAGCGGCGGGTCAATTCCTTCGTCACCTCCCTCAGGAACATGGTGAAATATTCCGCGCGCATTTTCAGCCACCGTTCATCCAGAAAGTCCTCATCCAGCGATCCGGCAGAGGCAAGATCGACACCGTATTTCTCGCGGAACTCCGCGACCAGGTGGGGCGGGTAGCCGACCATGCGCGGGTGCCGGTGCAAGTCGATGCAAACTCCGTCAAATCCCTGGAACTTGTCACACCATTCTTTAACGACTTCGAGGCGCTGCGCGCGGACTTCGGAAAAGCTGAAATCCATCCCGCTACCGGTGGTGGTCTTCAAGTCACGATAATACAAATGCCATTCCGGATGCTCGACCGAGAAGACGCTCGCGCTGGCTGGGATGCTGCCATCGGGAGTTTTGAAATCCCGGAGCGCCCAGTCTGCGAGCCACTCGTTGTTGATGCGAAAGCTCGCAAACGCATGCAGCCCGGCCGCCCGGATCCGGTCGAAGTCTCCCTGCAACCCGGCAACCGACCCAACCCCGATAAAATGGACATCGCCCTCCGGTTCGATCCAGTTCGCGTAGGAACGCTGCCCGTAAGGCACATCCGGCTTCCATGGGCGAGCTGCCTCGGACCACGACGCCGAGCCACCGTAGACCTGTTGAAAGATATGGGTGAATCCCATCGCCCGCATCTGGCGGTAAAAGTCCGGGGCCGTGCGGTGCCTGTAGTCCTGCAGGGTTTCCGCCAGGATCGAGGGATCGTTGATGGAAACCACGATCGGCCGTGCGGCATCGGGGATCCGTTCATGGGGAGCCAGATCGATCGGTGCGTCCCCCTCCTCCGCCGGCTCAAACGTCACGGAAACCAAACAGGCTTCCATCGCGTCGTTCTTCGAAATCTCAATCTGCTTCGCCCCAGCCGGCAGCGTTCGGACAAACGTCCGAAAAAGCCTCCTCGCCCCCATGGCGCGCGTTTTCTCCTCATAGCCCGGACGCTGGTGGATCACCGGATGCGCGACAGTCACCGGAAACGCACATCCGGGATATGTGACGCGGAGGTGCGAGAACCATCCCTCCGGCGTCCATAGCGTGACAAACACGTTGCACGCTTCGCCGGGAAATGGATTGGCGATCACCAATGGAGGAACCGGACCGAAGCGCGGGGCAAGCAGCATGTCCGGCTGGTTCGGATCCTGTGTGCCGGATGGCTCAAGATACCAACGGAACGCCATGCGTCCGACACTCACCGAGTTCCTGCACTCGGCCCGATCAAGCAGGTCCAAAACGGAGCAAGTGATGGCATCCTTTGTCATGTCCGCAACTCCTGCTACTCCGCCTTGATCAGCTTTTTTTCGCTCCCGGCAACCGGCGTGATCGTTGGTTCGCCTTCCAGTAATCCGAGGGAGCTCAGAAACCGGTCGGCCTCGATGAGGTTGAGGTCATTCCACTCCGGCTTGTCCCAGTAGCCGTGGGCTTCCTTTTCCGCATACCAGGTCTCGGTCCTAGAGGATACTCCCAGAGATTTCAGGTGCTTCAGCACCGCCAGCCAGCCGGTCTTCCATCCGTCCCCGGTCCCGAAGAAGGCGATGGCCGGAGGGAAGTCGGCCTTGACCTGCTTGAGCGCATCCACTTCCGGATCCTCGCTGTCCCCAACGCCGCCGAAGGCTGGGTTGAACAGAAGATAGGCAACCACGGAAGCGTCGACATCTTTCGGGTCGGCCGGATCATTGAGGCCGGGATTGGTGGTGGCCAGAACGCTGATGTGCCCGCCCGCCGATCCGCCGCCGGTGATGATTCGTTTCGGATCCACGCCGAGTTCCGCGGCGTGCTGCTTCATCCAGCGAATGGCGCTTTTCGCATCTGTGATGCAGATGCGTTTGACTTCCCCGGTCATGAGCTCGTCCGCTGTCTTTTTGGGAGTCGTGCGATAATTTGCAGTGGCGGCCACAAGTCCGCGACTGGCAAAATACTCGCAGGCGCGGCGGAATTGTCCAAGGCCTCCGGCCCGCCAACCTCCCCCGTGAAACAAGATCACGCCGGGAACTTTTGACCTCGAAGGATCGTGGCCGGGTGGAAAATAAACCTCGATCTCCTGGTCCACGCCGCCGGATTGCTTGTAGATGAACTTCTTCCCGGGAAGCGGCGCTGCGGCGTGAGCTTGCGCGAGCAAGGCGGTGAGGAGAAGGGCTAACGTGAAGAGCTTTCGCATGAAGGTGAGTGTATTAGCAAATATGGCGGCTTCGCCGCGAACGCGCCCCAGCGGAGTGGGGGCGGCCACAGCGAACGGCGTGGAACCTCGCTTGCTCCCGTTCATTTGACCCCAAGGACAGGACCGGCGGCATCCAGCCAGGCATCCGCGAGGATCTGGAATCCCGCGTGCGTCAGGTGGACGCCGTCATAGGCCCAGTATTCGGGCGGTGCGGATTTAAGGGCCGCATCCAGTGCGGCCTGCACGGGAACAAAAGCGGCGCCGAACTCGCGGGCAATCTCCGCGATGGCGAGCTGCCTGGCCAGAAGGTTCGGCCGCCAGCCGTCGGTGCGTCCCGCAATATCGGTGAGAAACGGTTCGATCAGGATGAATCGGACTGCGGGGTTGGAATGCCGCATGGATATGAGCAGGTTCCGGTAGTCGTCCGCAAACCTGCTGTCCGCAACGCCGGATTGGCCGCGCATCGAGACTGCGGTGTCGTTGATGCCGGCGAGCAGGGACAAAACATCCGGCTTCAGGTCCAGGGCATCCTGCTGCCATCTGGCGGCGAGGCGGGGAACGGTGTCGCCGCTCACGCCGCGGTTGAAAAACTCGAAGCGTCCGGGGAATGCGAGGGCGAGCTTTGCCGCCACAAGAAACGCATATCCGTTTCCCATCTGGAACGCCGGATTGATTTCCTCCGGCTTGCGGAAGGCATCCGTGATCGAGTCCCCCTGAAACAGGATCCTCATGGTTGCTTCTCGACTTTGATCAGGCGGCTCATCGTGTGGACCGGCTCGTCGAAGCGGGTGTCTTCGAGCTGCATATTGCTCACGGTATAGAGATTTCCATCCGCATTGTATCCCAGCCATCCGCTCATATGCGGCCGCTTGGCGTTGATGAGCGGCTTGCTCCCGGTGTTTGTGACGAACTGGAGTTCATCGGTAACGACAGCTTTTGGAGTGGTAACCCGCCAAGCCATGACGTCTGTAAGTTTTGTCTCCTTGCCCTTGCCGGGTTCGGGAAGCGCCGGCAGGTCGTGCCAGGTGCCCGCCGAGTCTTTATAGGCGACCGTCACCTCCTTCGAATCCTTTTTGACTGGATACGCCGTGTTGATGACATGGACAACAGAGACTCTGTCGGCCGCCTTGGAAACACGCTGGTCAAAATAGTCCACGCGGATCGTGTTGTTTCCGACAAGCCGGACCTCCTGGTGATTGATGTGTTTGGTATCGGGATCCCAGGGACCCACTCCCCCGTCGCCCATAAATCGCTTAGCGCCAGGATCGGTGGCCGGGGAAAATTCCGCATACCGCAGACTTTGATCATAAGTGCGGAGCAGGACCGGGGCAGGCCCGAGCATGACCGGTCCGACGGCGCCCGCTTTTGCCGGCCAGAGTTTCACGCTCAGGTCATCCGCCGAAAGCGTCGCGACCGGACCTCCGTGCCAGGAAAGAAAATCGAGCCATCTGGCGCGCCCCGAACTCATCTCGCTCGGGCTCGTGCCGCGGCGGTTGTTTTTCCAGAGCTGAACCGCCTCCGGCGATGTGTCGTAACCGAAATCGGCCCGGATATAGCGTCCGTCGCGTTCCTTCATCGGCCCCTCTTTCCAGAGCCTGGCGGCATCGACGCCCATCGCGAGGTCGTTAACCCTCGGAAGATAATGTGCGTGTTCCGGTGCGGAAACCAGCTTGCGCGCCTCCGCGATTTTCGCGGTGAGGGCTTCGAGAACTTTCGGGGTGAGATACGATTTGAGCGCATCGCTGAACTCGCTGATGGGTTTCGCGTCCGGCGATTTGATCGTGGACTCAAGGATCTTCAAATACTCGAGCACTGCGGGGGCCGCCGGCCCGTAGTATCCATCCGTGAACTCCTGGACGACCTTGTCCGTATCCAGCGAAGGGTCGCTCATCAGGCGGCTCCAGACCCAGTTGTTCATCACGGTCGCATCGCCTCCCATGCTGGCGTAGTTGCCCTGGATCATCAGCCCGCGGAGGCCGATGCCATGGTAGGCTTTGATGCTTTCCGCCATCGTGTAGAGGACCGGATAGGGATAAATAAAATTGACGTAATTCGCGCCGTATTCCCAGACATCCACGCGCCCCTTGGCGATCTGGCACCAGCGCTCGAGATTGAGCCAGAAGCTGCGGTTGCCGCCCGCGTTGGCGGGAGACGACGCGCTGTGGCGGAGGCGGGGCACGTAGATCGAGACATTTTCGCGGGGCACGGTCTTGGCGGGTGGTGCCTCGAGGCTCATGTAGGCAAAGGTCCCGACCTGGATCCCCGGGTATTTCGCATCGAGAATCTCTGCCGCCTTGTTAACCATCCGGAGCAGCGTCGCAGTGTAGCCGGGGCGCTTATCACCGTCGGGGTTCGTCCAGACTTCCTCATCGTAAATTTTCTGGCAGCGCTCGCACTCGCACATCCCGCCATACCAGTCACCCATCCCGGCAAAGTAGATAAAGTGCTTCACGTCGCCCTTGCGCTTGACGACTTCTTTTTCCAGCTCCGCAGCGAGCGCCTCAGCAATGCCGGGCGCTGTGTAGCAATAATGGAGGTTATTGAATTCCCGGACCTCTTTCGTCACCGCCTTCGTTGCCTTATCCCTCACCTTCACCAGCGGATAAACTTCGTTGGGGTTCGCCTCCGCAAACGCCTTCAGCATCGATTGGATGTTGTGGTTGCCGGTAAATTGCACCGGGCTCACCGCGCGGCTCTTGGACACGAAGTCGTTTTGCTTTGTCATCGCCTCCCGGTTCATGAGGTCGTGCATCTGGAATGGCGGCGCCCAGGACACGTCGAGCGGGTCTACCCGGACGGACGACAAAGCCGGGATCGTCTCGTCGTCCCACGACCAGAACCGGCAGCCGAGCCGCTCCATCAGTTGGTAAAATCCGAACCGGAGCCCCATGGGTGCGCTGGCGGTTATCACGACTCGCCCCCCCTCGGTGCGGATCTGAAAGGAATCCTCGGTGGTCTTAGGATTGTCCACGATGCGCAACACGAGGGAGGATTCGGGCGGAGCGGCATCCGCGGCAAGAACCGTGAGTTCCGCAGGCTTCCCGGTCATCTTTTCCAAGACCGCCCCGAACGCCTTTCCCATGCTGTCGGCATCCGGTTTTGCGACTCCCTGGAAGACCACTTTCACCGGCTGACCGGCTTGGGAAAGAACCACGCCATCGCCGGCGAACAGACACGGGGACAACAGGAGAAGGGAGCAGAGGATCGCGTATCTCATGGGTTCTATTTCTTGAAGGTATGGATGCCGGAGGTAATGAAGGCATCATCCAGGACTCCCCAGACACGGAATCCCGCACGGAGCGAGAGGCTTCCCGGTTCCGGATCGGGCGTGACTGCCTGAAAATGCACCGTATCAAACACCTCCCCGTCGAGCCAGTAGGTGACCGTGAACGCTCTGGCTCCAGCCGTTTTTTCATCGGTTTTTTCAGAGCTGACGGAGTATCCGACATGATGCCATTTTCCGTCCGCAAACGCGGCCGTTGAGGCGGCGCTCATGCCGCGGTTCCTGGAGTCGCCGATCTCAAAATCGAGTTTCCAGCTGTCACCCTGACTCTGCGTCGAGAGGTCTTTGTCCAAATCCGGCGGCACGCCTTTTTCGGTTTCCTTGGCCACACAGAACCGCCATCCGATCCCTCCTTCGGTTTGCCGGATCAAGGCGTGCAGGCCTGGCCGGCGGTCATCCATTTTGAACCAGACACCTCCGGTGAATGGTTGGTCCTTCATGGTGAGCCTGGCGGGCTCAGTGGCCGCATTCACCGGGCTTTTTTCCGTCCATTCCACCATGGCACCCAGGCCCTGCGCATAGATCCCTGTGCCGAATTTACCGTCGGCATAGGTGATCGGAGGCTTGGTGGGGGCATTGACAATGCGCCCTACAAAACCGTTTCCGGAAAGGTCATCCACCTCGCTGGGCTGGCTATCCCCGAGGAGGCCATCGTCGAAGGCCCAATAAAATCCATCCGGCTTCAGGCTTTCGCCCACAGGCTTCTTGAGATCGATGGCTTTCCCTTCCGCAGCGGGGGCCGCATGCCCGGGCGAGGCCAGGAAAAAGACGACCCCCATCGCAACAACAGCAACTGCTGCGGAGGAACGGGAGCCGCGTTTCATAACCGATGATTTCGGGCTGATGGCGGAAATAAGAGATTCAGTCATACGACAGGCTTTCATGTAGCGGAACATGGAACATGTTTCGTCAGCGAGGGTTTCGGGTTTGGGGGTATTCATGGTTCGAGGGGAGAGTTTTTCCAGTAGTCCTGCAGGCGCGCTGTCCTTAGGATTTTTGAGCCGTTTTCCCCGCGTCGATTTTGTAGTAACCAGCCCGGACGGTGCCCTCCCGGAACTTATCCAGAGCAGTTCCCCAGGCGGATTCCAGCGCCTGCACGTCCGAGGCCAGGTTAACGATCCCGTAGCCCTTGTCCTTGATTTCCTGCTGGGTTCCCTGCACCCCGACAGCAAACCCGATTTTACCGAATTTCTTGGTGGCAGCCTCGACCCGCTCGCGTGCGGCAACGACTTCCGGGACCGGGTCACCCGAAATTTTTCCGATCCGGTGGGTGAAGTCGCCCGGGCCGAATGTCAGAACATCGTATCCGGGCACGGCCGCAATCTCCTCGACCGCTTCAAGCCCCTCGGGAGACTCGATTTGAAGGGCGATAAACTTCTCCTGGTTTCCGTTGGCGAGATATTCCTTTTGGGGTGCCACGCAATAGGCGCCGTCCGCATTCCCGCCGTCCAGCGGCCGTTTTCCCACCGGTTGAAACCGGCACATTTCCACGACTGCGGCCGCCTCCTTTGCGGACGTGACGTGCGGGACCATGATGGCGGCTGCATCGCACTCGAACGCCTTCACGTAGTCGCTGTAGGATCCCTTGCTCACGCGCACGATCACATCGACATCGTGGACCTTACCGGCACGGACCAGGTGGGAAATGTCGTTCCAGCCCGCCGACCCGTGCTCCATACAGATCCAGACGGCAGAAAATCCGCACAGACCCGCAATCTCGACGGAATCGGGACTGTTGAGGTTCAATTTGACACACGAGGACAAAATGCCCTCCCTCTGTTCTCTCATGACGCGGCTGGATCTCATTAGTTTGGTTTTGTCTGTTTGTTATTACACTATTTATCAGATATATCCACTTTTGATACTCTTATTTATAGGCTGTCGCTAACGCCATTTGATCCAATCCTCCGGCTCCCTGCGGACCAGATCGAGAAGTGTGTTCACGAAATCCCGGATGCGGAACAGCCTGGTATCCGCATCGCCAACGCGGCCGCGGGCAGGTCGTCCGAGCCCGTCCCAATACCCGCCGAGTTTTTCGCGGTGGAGAAAGACATATTCCTGTGAGGGATTTGCTTCGCGGCGTTCGTTCCACCAGAGCGTTTCCACGAGATGAACGAATGTGGAGGAATGGTAGTCCACTCCGAGCATGAGCAACTTACCGCTTTCATAGGCCTTCATAAACGGCGAATGCATTCCGAATGTGCGCCCCCAGGGAGCGCGGTCCCAAGGCGACTCAGGTCCTTCATCGGATCGGTGCCCCTGTACAAAATCCGCTGCCCCGCAGCCGCGCGCAGTGACCGAATGCGAGTAGTGGTCTGAGCGGGCCGCGCCCGGCATGAGACGGAAAAGCTCCGTGAGGTGCCCAACCGTCGAAGGCGTGGTGGCGATATTCCAGGTTTCCGCGCGCTTGTCTTTCTCCACAAGGTTGAAACCCGGCATGAGGAGCAAACCTCCCGGAACAAGCGCATCCTCCAGCGAAGCAATCACCGTAGCGGCTCCGCCATCGACCGGGCCGATGCTCTTGAAAGAAGAATGGACAAACAGCTTGTCTCCCGGGCATACGCCCAGCCGGACGAGGTCTTCGGTCACGCTGTGGCGGGTGTGCATGGGTGCTGGTTCCTGCGAGGCGGGGTCAATCCTGCCCGTAAAACCAATCGACATCCACCATCGCCGCCTTCAGCGACATGGCCGAACGGCCAAGGCGTCCGGGAGGGTTCGGATTGTCGTAGGGGGATGTGAAATACGTGATGATGGCGCGGCCGTCGCGGGTGTAGGAGCAGGAGATGTTGCTGAATTCGATGGCCGGGTCGTCCTCGAGGTTGCGCCCCGGGCTCCAGGTGCGTCCGCCGTCCCGCGACACTGCGCAGGTCAGCGGAGAACGCCGCCCCTTGTGGTCAAACGCCGGATCGTAGTCGCTGTGATTCCAGACCAGCAAAAGGTCGCCGGTCGCCGGGATGCGGGTCAGGGAGGGCATACATTCGCCGCAACTGAGCCCCGAAGATTGCGGTTTGCTCCAGGTCATGCCCTGATCGGGCGAGCGGCTGAGAAATACCGAGCCGAGCTGGTTGCGCATTGCCATCACAAGCTGCCCGCCATGTGTTTCCGCGATGTGGCTTTCCATCGTTCCGCGCAGGGGCAGCGTGATCCAGCTTCCCGGCTCCTGCCAGGTGCGGCCTTCATCATCGCTGATGTAGCAGCCCGAGCTGGAGACGCACTTCGGAAACGCGCCCCAGACCGGCACCTCCTCGACCGTCTTGAGCAGGCGGCCGCTCTCCAGGCGCGTGAACGTGTGGTTCGCGCCGCCGCGCGGCACGTGGGACCACAGCGGTTTCTCGACGGACCATGTCCGGCCGCCGTCGCATGATCGCCACAGCAGCCCCGAGGCATCCAGCGGCTCGTCCCAGACCAGGTAGTGGTAAACCACCACGAGCATAAGCAGGTCGCCACCGGGCAGCACGATCAGGCTCGGGTTATAAACGCTGAGATCACCCGGACCGGGAGAAACCTCGATGCGGCGCCCGCCCCAGGTGCGGCCGCCGTCCGACGAGCGCATCGAGGCGATGCTTGAGGGAGCCGTGTCGTGGCCCCCGAGTTCGCTGGCATGCATCTCGATCCAGGCAATCAGGAGCGTGCCGTCCTGCAGTTCGACCAGCGAGGCCGAATCGTTGCGGGGATGCGTAGAGGTTGCCGGCGCGACCGAAACGTATTCGACTCCGGGAGCTGCGGTGCGGCCGTCCATGCGCGAACCTTGCTTGGTGCTGCTCATTATTTTGCGGTGTATCCGGCATCCACCGCAAGGGTGGCGCCGGTGATGTAGGAGGCCGCCTCCGATGCAAGAAAAACAACCGCACCCTTCAGGTCGTTGTCATTCGCCATGCGGCCGAGCATCGTCTTCTTCGCAAAATTCGCAAGGAACCGCTCGTCGTGCTTTTCGGTCTGGTAACCGCCCGGGGCCACGCAGTTGCAGCGGATTTTTTTCAGCCCGTAGTAGCTAGCCACGAAGCGGGTGAAGTTGATCATGCCCGCCTTGTGGAAAAAATAATCGGGATACCATCCCGAGTGCTCCGTCCCCTCGTAGAGCCAGGGATCCGGGGCGATGACCCCGTGCATGGACCCGATGTTCACGATCGCCCCGCCGCCACGTTCGGCCATGGCGTCGCCGAATGCCCGGGTGATGGCGAAAAGCCCGGTCGCGTTGACCCGCATGCTCTCGTCGAATGTGGAGAGCTCGTCGTTCCAGCCCGCATTCAGCATCGGACGCACGACCGCGTTATTGACCAGGACATCGCATTTGCCGGCAGCTTGTAGAATCTCGTCACGCAATCGGAAGATCGAATCTTCATCCGCTTGGTCGAAGGAAAGCGCGGTGAGGTCCTGCCCCTTGGCGCGAGCCTCCGCTTCCATGACTTTGAGGGGATCGATTTTGCGGGCGGCCACGAATGTCCTGGCTCCGGCCTCTAGCATTCCGGCCACAAGCTGGCGTCCATACATGCCGGCCCCGCCGGTAACAAGGGCCACGCGGCCTTTGAGGGAGAACAAGTCCAGAACGGGAGATGGGGTGAAGTTCATTGTTTTTCCGGTTAAATCAGACGTCCGAATCCCTGATGAGCCTCGGGGCCTTTGAGTCGTTTTTCCACTTCGTTTTTTGCGATGGCGTCGGCCAGCTCCGCAAAAGTTTCGTCCAGTGCAGCAGCGAACTTGTCGAGCACCGCATCAGTGTGGGCCATGGTGACAAAGATCAGGAGCGTGGCAAGAAACCCCTTGCCCAGCATGGTCTGGATGTAGAGCGTTTTGATCGCGTTGGCCTGCGGGTGCTCGAACGCGAACGAGGGCATGCACGGGAAGCCTTTGACTGTGACCGGCAGCTTGTGTTTGTCCGCCGCCTCGCGTAGGAGCCGCTGGATTTTTGCGCCCTGAGCGGCCAGGAACCCGACGGCATCGACTGCGGCGAGCTTATCCAGCGTCGCGCATGCGGCGGCCGGCCCGACGGACTCGGTCCAGTAAGCGCTGCTGATGAAACTCGAATGCGCGCCCTCCATGGCTTGCGGGGTGCCGATGACCGCCGCGATCGGATGCCCGTTGCCAAGCGCCTTGGCGAACATCGCCATGTCCGGTTCGATCCCGAATTTGAGGTGTGCCCCGCCGTGGCGGAGCCGCCAGCCGATCGTGATCTCGTCGAAAATCAGGAGCACACCTGCCTTGCGCGTCTCCTCCCGGACAAACTCGAGAAACCCCGGATCCGGATCCGAGTGGCGGCACGGCTCCATGACAACAGCCGCCAGCCGCGGCCCCTGCTCCTTGATGATCTTTGCGAGTGCAGCCTTGTCGTTGTAGGTGAACGGAAAGGTCGTTCCCCGCAACTCACGTGGCACGCCGAATGGGTCGAGCCCGGGAAGCAGATGCCCGCGCAGGGCGTCGTTGTCTCCCATGTTTGCAGCCAGATACCAGTCGGCCCAGCCGTGATATCCGCAGATCGCCACAGCCGAGCGGTCGGTGGTGGCGCGGGCGATGCGGACTGCGACGGCTGCCAGCTCACCGCCGGTCCGCGCGAGGCGGACCTGCGAGGCCCAGGGATGGAGCGCACATAGCCTGTCCGCCAGCTCGACCTCCTCCGGTGCGTTGAGCGAGCACATCGAGCCCATCCGGATGCGGCGTTCGACGGCGCGCGAGACATCCGGGTCGGCATATCCGAGAAGGCAGGCCCCCACCGAGTTGATGCCCATATCATAGTAGTGGCGGTCATCGAGATCCCAAATTTCGCAGCCCCTCGCTTCACGGAAATAGGGAGGCCACTGGTTGGGAGCAAACATCTCCGGCCGCTTGCTCAGCAGGTGCACGCCTCCGGGAATCCGCGTCAGCGCGTGCCGGTAGAGGCTTTGCGTTTTGTTGCCGGACTCCGGCTCCATATTCAAAAGGCGCCTCGCATTGTTTTCAAAGATGTCCTTCAGATCCTCTTGGTTGAGGCACGTCTGGTCCGCCGCATCCAGCACGGCCTGCAGGTTTTCGATTCCCGCCGGATAGGTGTGGACGGCCGGGGAGCCTGGAGCAACGTCCACCCCCTCGGGGTTGATCCAGGAAAACGAATCTCCAATCTCCACGCATTTTCCGCGCCGCTCATTGATCGGATAATCGCTGCCCCAGAGCACGCGGCGCGGACCAAAAGCACCGATCACGGAAACCAGAGCAGCAGGTTCGCAGATGCCCGAGGCGTCGAACCAGATGTTTTCAATGCCGCGCAGCGAGGCAATGCCATCCACCGTGTTTTTCGAATGAAACCCGCGGGCGGCATGGGCGAGAACGAGGCGGGCATTCGGATACCGGGTCGTGTGCTCGACGATCTCGCGCTGGTTATCGGGATCCGCCAGAGCGCGGTCCCTGACCATGTGCAGGGTGATAAACAGGCCCCGCTCCTGGGCGAGTTCCCAGGCCCATTCGGGCAGGAAGTCCGGCATCGGTGCCTGGAACGTCGGCTTCGAGGAACTGAACACATGGTAGGGCTTGAACCCCACGAACTGCGGGTTTGCCAGCAATTGCTCCGCATCCTTCCGGCTCATTTCCGGGGTGACCAGCATCAGCCCGCGGGATCCGGGATCGGCCTTGAGTTCCTCCAGCAGATAGGCGTTCGCGTCCGCCGTGTTACAACCGGCGATTGGATAAGGGAAAAACAGGCCTCCGGTGACACGGGATCCGCCGATGAGCCTCGCCAGCGAACTCCGCCACTCCGCGATGCCGGCCACAGCCGGGCCTCCGACCAGCAAATCGGGCACAGTCCCCCCCAGGTCTTCGTGGCGGTAGATATGGGCGTGGAAATCGAAAACCGATTTCGGAAGCTGTGCGGCCACTTGTTTGGCGGCTTCCTCATCGGTCGCGTCCCATGACCAGTGAGCAAGCCCTCTTCCGGGTGTTCGGGCGGCGGGGGTTTCCTTCGGGTTTGGTTCGAAATCTTGAGGTGTCATGGTGTTTTTCATTTTAGAAGAGTGGCCTGCCGGCCCATTACTGTTTCTGGATTTTGACAGTGCGGGAGATGGTTTTCACAGGCTCGTCGAATGGGATATCCTCCATCTGAAAATTGCTCACGGTGGCTAGGTTGCCGTCCTTGTCGATTTCCGCCCACCCGCTCAGGTGCGCCCTGTTTTTATTGACAGCCTCCTTGGTTCCCGAGGTGGCAACGAGCGTGTATTCATCGGTCACGACCGCCTTCGGCGTTGTAATCCGCCAGCCTGTCACTTCGGAGACCTTGGTCTCGCGGCCCTTGCCCGGCTCGGGGAGCTTCGGCAGGTCGTGCCAGGTCCCGGTCAAGTCCCGGTAGGCGACCGAAGCATCCTTGGAGGCGGCGCGCACCGGATAGACTGTGCAGATAGCGTGGACGACAGGCCCCTTCGCCTCGGCCTTGGAAACGCGCTGATCAAAATACTCCACCCGGAACGATGACGCATCAAGCGGGCGGACTTCCTGGTGGCCGACATGCTTGGTATCGGGATCCCAGGCCCCGACGCCCATGTCTCCGACGAAGCGGGCGGCCTTCGGGTCGGCAGACTCTTCGAATTCTGCGAACCGCAGGCACTGATCATACGAGCGAACTATCAACGGAGCCGGGCCGATCATCACCGGACCGATCATCCCGGCTTTTGCCGGAAAGATTTTTACGGCCAAGTCCCCTTCGCGCAGGTTTTTTACCGGGCCGCCATGCCAGGAGAGAAAATCGAGCCATTTCGTGCGGCCTGCATTGAATTCGGTTGGGCCGGTTCCGCGGCGGTTGCTTTTGAAAAGCTGCATCGCCTCGCCGGACGTGTCGTAGCCGAAGTCGGCGCGGATGTAGCGGCTGTCTTTTTCTTTGATCGGGCCTTCTTTCCAGAGCCTCGCCACCTCGACACTCATCGCGAGGTCGTTCAACCGCGTCAGGTAGGTAGCGTGCTCTGGCGCGGCCACCAGAGCGCGTGCGGCGGCGATGCGGGCTCTGAGCTTCTCCAGCACCGCTGGCGTGACATAGGTTTTCAGCGCGTCGCTGAACTCATCGACTTCCGGGGCGCCCGGATACTTCACGGACGCTTCCAACTCCTTCAGATACCCGCGCACCTCAGGAGCGGCGGGGCCGTAGTATCCGTCGGTGAATTCCTGCACGAGTTTCTCCGTGTCGAGCGACGGATCGCTCATCAGCCGGCTCCACACCCAGTTGTTTATAAAGACGCCGTCGCCACCGAAGCTGATGTAGTTGCCCTGAATCATCAGCCCGCGCAGACCGATGCTGTGGTAGGCTTTGATGTTCTCCGCCATCGTGTAGAGGACAGGGTAGGGAAAAAGGAAGTTCTGGAAGCTCGCGCCGTAGTCCCAGACATCCACGCGGCCCTTGGCGATCTGGCACCAGCGCTCGAGGTTCATCCAGAACCCGCGGTTTTTTCCCTTGGGGTCATTGGCGGCCGTGGATCCGCCATGGCGCAACCGCGGGACATAGATCGAAACATTTTCGCGCGGCACGGTCTTGGCGGGCGGCGCCTCGAGGCTCATGTAGGCAAACGTCCCGACCTGGATGCCGGGATATTTCGCATCCAGGATCTCCGCCGCCTTGTTGATCATCTGGAGAAGTGTCGCCGAGTAGCCCGGGAGCTTTTCCCCGTCGGGATTCGTCCACGCCTCTTCCTCGTAGATTTTAGCACAGCGATTACACTCGCACATCCCGCCATACCAGTCGCCCATGCCCGCAAAGTAGATAAAGTGCTTCACGTCGCCCTTGCGCTTGATGACTTCTTTTTCCAGCTCCGCAGCAAGCGCCTCCGCAATCCCGGGAGCGGTGTAGCAGTAGTGGAGGTTATTGAATTCCCGGACTTCTTTCGTCACCTCTTTCGTCACCTTGTCCCGCACCTTCACCAAAGGAAACACCTCCTTGGGGTTTGCTTCGGCAAACTGTTTAAGCATTGGCTGGATCACGTGATTTCCGGTGAATGCGACCGGACTCACGGCCCGGATTTTGTGAACAAAGTCATTCTTCTTCGTCAGGGCCTCGCGGTTCATGAGGTCGTGCATGCGGAAAGGCGGATTCCACGAGTAGTCCAGCGGTCCGACTTTCACCTCTTTCAGGGAAGGGACCACGTCGTCATCCCACGCCCAGAATTTGCAGCCCAATCGCTCCATCAGCTCATAAAACCCGAAGCGCAAGCCGATCGGTGCCGTCGCGGAAATCACTATCGCGCCGGCTTCGGTGCGGATGCGGAAGGCATCCTCCGTGGCAGATTCGTCACCGGCGATCTTGAGCACAAGAGCCCCGGGCGGAATTCCCTCGCCCGCAGCAGTTGCCGATGTGTCAGGGGCAGCCCCGGTCATTTTTTCCAACACTGCCCCAAAATCCTTTCCCATGCTGCTCGCTTCCGCCGCTTCCACTCCCTGCAGAATCATGCGCACCGGCTTGCCGCCTGCGAAAAGAACAGCACCCTCCTCCGAACGGACATTCAGAGGGAGGAAACAGATCAACAGCAAAAGGAAGGTGAGACGAATGCGGTTGTCCATCGATGAGCCGAAAGGTATTGGCGATACCGATTTTTAACAAGAAATAAATACACTTATTAGTCTTTTATATATCTGTTATGATGCGTTTAAGGTATTGACGAAATTCAAATCTACCCATTTAACTGCTCCTATGCACGGTAAGTGATCACAACTTCCCGGCATTTCATTTTACGAATCACATTCATGAGCAATAACATCATTAAAGTCGGGATCGCCGGTTTCGGCCGGAGCGGATGCGGCATCCACGCCAACCACATCAAGGGTGATGGGGAGCGCTTCAAAATCACAGCGGTTGCAGACAATCTGCCGGAGCGTCGGAAGGATGCTGTCGAACAGTTCGGCTGCGAGGTTTACGAGGATTACCGCCAGCTTATCGATGCGGGCGGATTCGATCTTTTCATCAACGCGACGCCGAGCCGGTTTCACGCGGAGGTGGTCGTGGCTGCGCTCGACAAAGGCTACAATGTTCTGGCGGAAAAACCCTTCGCGGCCAACCTCGCCGACTTCGACCGGATCGCCGCAGCCGCCAAAAAATCCGGCACCGTCCTCTATCCGTTCCAGAACAGCCGGTTCTATGAATTCTTCACGAAGACGCGCGAGATCATTGCCTCAGGCGTTCTCGGCGAGATTGTCTTCATCCGCACAAACTGGGGCGGCTTTGCCCGCCGCTGGGACTGGCAGACACTCCAGAGCGAACTCGGAGGAAACCTCCTCAACACCGGCCCCCACCCGGTGGATCAAGCCGTGATGCTCTTCGGGGACGACTACCCGAAGGTCTTCTGCAAAATGTATGCGAACCACCATCCGTTCCAGGGGGACGCGCAAAATTTCTGCGCGCTGATCCTGCATGGAGAGGGGCACCCGACAATTGAGATCATGCTGAACTCCTTCCAGGCGATCCCGATCGGCAGTGACATGATCAACGTCAGCGGAACCCGCGGCGGCCTTGCCGGAGGACCCTCCGGACTGCGCTGGAGATATTTCAAGCCGGAGGAGGCCCCCGTGCAGCAGATGTGGGAACCCTGGAGCCTCGACCGGCAATACTGCTCGGAGACGCTCCCGTGGATCGAGGAGTCCTGCGAATTCGTGGACGACACTTCCCGCGTGACCGGCACCGGGGGTATCGTCCGGGCGCTTTACTCAAATCTCCATGATGTGATCACAAAGGGAGCCGCACAGGAAATCACGCTCGATCAGGTCCGCCGACAGGTCTATGTGATGGAGGAAGCCCACAAACAGAATCCACTGCCGACCCGAAAGGTTCCTTAACAACAACGCTCCACAGGCCCGCTGACCATCTCTCGAAAAATGAATCCGCTCGGAACCATCACAGGGATTCTGCTTTTGGCCCTTTGCCTGGCCCGGCCGGTTGCGGCCGCGGAGCCAGCCGCGATCGACCTCAACAAACCGGCGGGCGAAAGCCTGCGGCCGGATGGATTCTATTGGACGTTCGACGATGGGATCGTGGGCACGAGCGATCCAAAAGCCATCGAAGATCTCTCGGGGAATGGCATCACGGGACTGGCCGGCGCAAGCAAGGAGGTTCCGATGCCGACTTATGCCGACGGGAAATTCGGCACCGCCATCTATCTGCAAGGAGTGGGAAGCATTGTCAGGTGGGTCGAAAAAAATAGGACCGACTCGCCGATGGGTTTCCTGACGACGGACGGAAAGGGAAAGCCCTTCACAGCGGGGCTCTGGTTCAAGATGGAGGATACAAAACCCGTCGCACATATCCTTTTGCGCCGGGACGGGGGAGCCCGGAAAGGCTGGAGGATCGCGCTCGTCAGAGCGGACTCGAAGGACAACGAAACCGAGGGAAACTCGTGGAAGCTTCGGATGGAATACGGCGACTTCAAAGGGGATCCGGGCAGCAAGGCGGTCACGGAGGCCTTTGCCGACGGGGGCTGGCATCACATCGGAGTCTCAGTCGCACCAGATGAATCCGCTGAAAAAGCCGGAGACGAACTGTCGAATATGACGGCGGTCTACTGGCTGGATGGACAGCTTTTTGACACGGTCCACTTCCGCACCAAAGAAGTGGTCATCGAGCAGGGTTCCCACTCGATCATCGTGGGAGACGGCTCAAACGGAATCACCGACGATGCCTTCATCACCTCGGGCGTCCATACGTTTAAGAAATAGGTCCAACTGCTTGTGACCCACCTGACGGAATCACCCGGACCAGACGACCGCATCGAACCGTGGCAGACCCCGGCGGGAGATTGCGCGGAGCGCGCGGTTTTTCTTACCATCGAAGGAACCCCGCTTCACATCCATATTTTCCGTCCCGCACCCGGCAGCGGAACATATCCCGCCGTCCTGTTTTTTCATGGGGGCGGATGGAGCGGAGGCGGGCCCGGGCAGTTTTTCAGCCACGCCCGGTATTTCGCTTCGAGGGGATTGGTTGCATTTTCGGTGCAATACCGGACGCATGCCGAACCGGATGACACGACGCCCGCGCAGGCGGTCGAGCGCGCGAAAGCCGCCTTCAGCTGGCTACAGGCCCGCGCCTCCGCGCTCGGAGTCGATCCGGCCCGGATCGTTGTTTCCGGAAGCTCCGCCGGCGGACATCTGGCTGCGGCTGTTGCGCTGCTGCCGGGATCATGCGGGGAGCCACCACCCGCGGCAATGGTGCTTTTCAACCCGGTCACGGACACGACCGCGAGCGGCTATAACCCCGACCGCTTCGCGGGAATGAATCCCCCCATGGATTCCCTCTCGGTCTGCGATCCCGGCCTGATCGGGCCTCAATGCCCGCCGGTCCTCATCTGCCACCCGATCGCGGATGCGACCGTGCCTTACGAGAACTCCTCACGCTTCCGCGATCTGCTTCTCAAAGCCGGCGTCCGCTGCACGCTGATCGGCGTCGAAGACGTTGGCCACGGATATATTTATGCCGGCACGGCGAGCCGGCACGCGGTTGAAAGCATTCGACTGATGGACTGCTTCCTTCGCGAACTGGGCTTCCTTCAAGGGGAGCCGACAATCGTGTTTGCCGGACCTTGAGGATCCCGCGGCGGCCGCTCGAGGTGGCGGATTACCAGCAGATAGACTCCGAATAACACAAAGGAAAGGACAAGGGCTGTGCCAAAAACCGTCGCATGGTGACTGTTGGGTTCAAACCAGACGTAATAAACAACCCAGGCGATCTGCCCCAGAATGTGACCGCATACCGAGAATGCCACCATTCCCACAAGCCCCCAATAGATGCGGTTGTCGGCCCCCGGCCTCGGCTTCAGGTCGGATAGAGAGAATCCCTTCGTTGGAGCCACGTAGCCGGCATCTCCTCCGAGGAGTTTCCAGGATCGATAGGTGCGGTAGTAAAAATAAAAGGCCAGTAGAACGAGGAGCTCCTTATAGAGAAAATTAAACCTGTAGGCGTAGTCGTCTCCGTAAATTCCTCTGAAAAAGTCAATCCAAAGCCCGGCCAGAACTCCGCCAAGCATCATGGCGAGCGCACGCACCATGGCCATCGCTCCGGAGAACTGACCGTATTGCTCCCGGGGTAGCAGGCGCATGAGCCTTGTCATTTCCGCTGTCTGACTCAGTGCTGAAAGCGGGGCGCCAAAAATCGCCCCCGTCAGCATCCCAATCCAGACGTAGACCACCGGCGGCGGAGACTGCACGAACAACCAAACCCAGCCGCCAAGCCCGGTGATCGCGGAATTCACCAATACGTAAGTCGAAACGCGGACCGGGTTCCAACGGTCCACCAGGCTCCCCGCGAACAGAAAACAGACTGGCACGGTGATCGCGGAGACCGCGGCCATCTTCCCGATCTGATCGAGCGAAAGCCCGAGCGACTTTGTGAAGAAAATCCCGAACACACCGATCGTCAGTGACATCGCCACGAACGTGTTCGTCAGAAAAACATCCCAGTAATACCGCATCGAAAAACACTCGCGCGCAAAAATGCGGACCTTCTCCAGTAGACCGACGTGGTTCCCGTCGTCTGTAGGCTCCGGATACTCGCCCTCCTTCACGCGCAGGAGCATCGCCCCGAATCCGATCAGGTAGAGCAGCGCCGCCCCGAGAAAGATCTCGCGCATGTGGCTCTCGGCAAACTGGAAGATAAAAAAGTTGTAGGCCGCCGTGGTCAGCGTGCTTACCAGGCGGAAGAGCGCCATGAACCGCCCCATGCACTCGATGGGGACGACATCGTTGAACAGATACCAATACACCGTGTTCACGAACATGTTGAACAGGTCGAACATCGCCGCAAAGATCGCGAGCAGCACAATGATCACCGTGGCCTGGCTGACGACGCTTCCGGAGAGCAGGTGCGCATGCACCCAGACTCCGATCTCGTGGCTGAACCCGATGAAGATCAGCGAGAGGGTGAGAAACGGCATCGTCATCAGGATGAACGGTCGCCGCCTTCCCCAACGGCTCCTGTGCCGGTCGCTTTTAAAACTCAGCCACGGGGTGATCGTGAAATTGAAGATCCCGGGGAGTGTCGTCATCACGAAGCCGATCAGGACATTCGCCGACCCGAGGCTGCGCAGCTTAAGGGGCAGAATGCTCGGCACGACCGCCTCCATCAGGGTGAAACAGAAGTCGCCCCAGAGCATCCATGCAAAGAGGATGAAGAGTCCCTTTTTTGAATAGATCAGGCTCCCGGCGCGAAAGACCTTCGGCAAGGCGTTATCTGGCATTGACTGGGGGCTGGTCATCAAGAGTGTAAAAAGACAGTTAAATTTTAGATTGTAAAGTGTATTTTTTTGGCGAAAATTATTTGGTCATGTCCGCCCTGTGCCCAGCCCCCACTCAGCAGTTTTACACCGCGAGCCTGGCAGGTATTTTGGCGATATTTTTGCTTATCCCGACCCGGGTGGAAAGCGCGCAACTCATTTTAACAGAGCGCACCTTTGGAGCAGCCTGGCAGAACTCAGGATACCCGGGACCGATTCCTTCGCCGGCGACGATCAAAAATGTTCGGAACTTTGGAGCGGTTGGCGACGGGGTCACCGATGACCGGGCGGCGATCTCGGCAGCCATCACATCGCTGGGCGGAGCGGCGGGTGTCGTGTATTTCCCCGCCGGCAACTACCTCATGAAATCCACGCTGAACGTGCCCGGCGGCTGCGTCCTTCGCGGAGAGCGCTCGTCGAACACGACGCTGACGATTGAGCACACCGCCAACGGCATCTCGGTTTCAAAGGGCCAGTCCGGGGTATTCCAGGCTGTGGTCTCGGGCTGCACGCTGCATTCCTCGTCGCTTGTTGTGACAAACGGGGCCGCCTTTGCGGCGGGCGATTACGCCGAAATCCGTGAGGACAACGATGCGGCCTGGGTAGCCAGCGACTGGGCTCCGAAAGTCGTCGGGCAAATCCTGCGCATCACGGCGGTCGCCGGCAACACGCTCACGCTGGAGCGCCCCCTGCGCATCACGTTTCCGGCCGCACAGAACCCGGAAATCCGGAAGATCGTTCCCGTGACCGAAGCTGGAATCGAGAACATCAAGATTTCAAGGACGACCACCGGGACGGCGACCGACCGCGACAACCGGGCGACCGTGCTCTTCAACTACGCCGCCCGCTGCTGGGTTCGCGGCGTGGAGTTCAACAACGGCTTCGGCAGCCACATCTCGCTCGACTACTCGACAAAGATTTCCGTGACCGGCTGCTACATGCACCATGCTGCGGACTACGACGGCGGAGGGTCCGGTTACGGAGTCGTCCTCGAATTCAAGAGCGGCGAGTGCCTTGTCGAAAACAACATGTTCCGCGCCTTGCGGCACTCGATGCTCCTGCAGGCCGGATCAAACGGAAACGTCCTCGCCTACAACTATTCGCGGGAACAGCAGCGCACCGAGTTTCCCTCCGAGGCCTCGGCGGACATCGTCTTCCACGGCAACTATCCGTTTGCCAACCTCGTCGAAGGAAACATCTGCCAGCAGATTCTGGCCGACACCTCGCACGGGGCGAACGGGCCGCTCAACACATTTTTCCGGAACCGCGCCGAGGCTTACGGCATCAACATCACGGACACGCTGATCACCCAACTCAACGTCGTGGGCAACGAGACGTACAAGGGAACATGGTCGATTGTCACCGGCGATGGCTACGCCTTGAATGGAGGCAACCGTTTCGAATATGCGAACAACACGCAATCCGACGGCGTCCAGGCGGCGGGCACAACAAACCTCACCGACTACTCCTATTACCTGAACTCCGACCCGTCTGTCCTGCCGCCAACGCCGGCATGGTGGAACATCGCCGCCGCCTTCCCATCGATAGGCCTCCCGCTCTCACGCACGACGACGAAAGACCTCCCCGCCCGCACTCGCTATCTCGCGGGAACAAACTTCACCGTCGCCCCTCCCAGCCTGTCGCAACAGCCGGTTTCCCAGTCGCTCGCTGCGGGCCAGCCGGCAAGCTTCACCGTTCAGGCCACCGGGTCGCCATCCGCCCAGTTCATCTGGAGAAAAAATGGAAACCCGATCGCGACAGGATCGTCGCTGACCATGCCATCGGTGGAACGCGAGGATGCCGGCCTCTACGACTGCGTTGTTTCGGACGACTCCGGGAGCGTGACCACAGCCGCCGCAACTCTCACGGTGAGCGACAGTTTCTCCGCATGGTCAGCGCGCAAGGGAATCGCTGGAGCACAGAACGACCCGGATTTCGACGGCCTTCCGAACCTTGTCGAATACGCCCTCGGCTCCGATCCGAATGCCAAAGCCCCGGCCACAGCGCCCGTCATTACTGCGGACGACGACCATCTCACGCTCACCTATACCAAAGTGAAAAACTCGCCGGACGTCACCTGCGCCGCGCAGGTTTCCTCATCGCTCGCGGACTCATGGGATTCCTCGGCAGCAGTCGTGGATCAACAATGGCAGGTGATTGATAACGGCTCGACGCAAACGATCACCGCCCGTGACAAAACTTCCGCCTCCGCCTCCACCTCCCCCTCCCGCTTTATGCGCCTGCAAGTCACCAACCCATAAATCCATGACCATTAAAAAATCGATATTGATACCTCCGACAGGAGAGAAAAAAGCCTTCCTCCGAGTGGATACCATCTACCCGGAGCCAACCGGCGAAGCCTTGCTCCAGGAATGCGCGGAGCTCGTCGCCAGCGATACCTTCGGGATCAACTACCTGAGGCGCAGCCCGGATGACGGCCGGACATGGTCGGAACCCCGCCCCACCTACACGCCAAAGAAAACCGCAGCAGGCACCGAAAGGCAGGGCGAGAGCGCGATGCTGCTCGACGTGCCGCGGAACCGTGTGATCCGCTTCTTCAACCGCGCCCTCTATCCCGGCGACACCTTCACGCGCGAAGTCGTCGGCCTCACCGCAATATGGCACGAGATCTCCACGGATGGCGGGCGCACGTTTGCTGAACCGCGGCAGGTGATCGCCGCCGGAGGGACTCCGGAGTCTCCCGCGCCCGGAGTCAACCGGGGTGAAAATAGCATGATGATTTCCTTCAGCGTGCCATTCGTGGACAGCAAGGGACGCATCATCCTGCCCATGCAGCGAATGCACAAGGCCCCGCTTTCACTGAGCCCCTACCTGGTCCCGCTCGACGCGGGTTGCCTCATCGGAGAATGCGCTGCGGAAGGCGGGATTTCCTGGACGGCCGGAGAAATGGTCTGCACGGATTTGGCGAAGTCATCCCGCGGGCTTTACGAGCCGGCGATCACGGAACTGAAGGACGGGCGTTTCCTGATGGTCTGCCGGGGAAGCAACGCCTCGTTGCAGGATGTGCCCGGATGCAAGTGGGCCTGCCTTTCGGAAGACGGAGGATCCACGTGGTCGGATCCATCGCCTTGGGCCTACGACACCGGCGAACTATTCTTCTCTCCTTCCACCGGCTCCCGGCTCATCCGCAGTTCGAAAAACGGGAGGCTCTATTGGATCGGGAACATCACTCCAACGAACCCGAACGGAAACCTCCCGCGCTATCCGTTGGTGATCGGAGAGGTTGACGAGAGCTCCACCCGCCTGATCCACAGCTCGATCCACGCGATTGACAGCCGCGAAGCGAACGAGGATGAAAAGATGCAGCTTTCAAATTTCCGCGTGTTCGAAGACCGCGTGACCGGCGACTTCAGGCTTGCTGTCGCGCGCCTCACGATTAATTCGCTTGAAACGACCGCAACCTGGGAATACCGGATCGCGGTTTCTTAATATCTGCAGGGATGAGCCGGGCTCGATGGTGATGCCCGATTGATGCAAATCATGGAAAATAGGAAACCTGTTCGAATCGCGCTCATCGGTGCCGGAGGCATCGTTTCGCATGCTCACAAACCGGCGTTCCAGCAATTTCCGCAGGAACTCCAGCTCGCGGCCGTCGCAGATCCCATCCTCCCTGCCGCAGCCGGGCTGGCGGGAGAGTTCGGCGTTCCGGCCTTTTCTGATTACCTCGAAATGCTGGACCGGTTGCGGGAAGACATCGACGCCGTCCTGATTTCGACCCCCCATTTTTTGCATGTGCAGGCTGCGGCAGACGCCCTGCGCCGAGGGCTTCCGGCGCTCGTTGAAAAGCCTCTGGTTTGCACACTGGAGGAACTTCGGCGGTTGGAAGCACTCGAGAAATCATCCGGCGCCTTCGTTCAGGCGGGTCAACAGCAGCGATTCGGAGCCGAGGAGAACTGGCTCAAGAAATGGCTCAACGGTCCGGAGTTTGGAGCGCCGAAACTTTTCAACCTTGATATCTATCAGAATGTCGAGAGCTACGTGACAGGCAAGCCCGACCCTTGGATTCTTGACAAGAAGCGTGCTGGCGGGGGGATCGTGATCTCTGTTGCAATCCACATTCTCGACCTTCTCCGCTACTGGTTTGACGACGACTTTGTCGAGGTCTATGCGAAGGGAACGTTCGACGCGCCGCTCGTCAATGGCGCAGAATCCTCTGTGGCAGCCACCCTCACCATGCGGTCGGGCGCGATCGGCACTCTCAACTGCTCGTATATGGCAAAACGCTGCCCCTATTCGCAGCGAACCCTCCTCTTCGGGTCCCGGGGCTCTGTCTATCAGCACATCGACAAACCCGGCGGCGGTTATGCCGGGGAGTATTACACAAGCACCGACGGAGGAAACCCTTCTCCGGACTGGGACATGATGTATCAGGGGTGGGAGCCGGTCTCCGCGCGGGTGGAATCCACATCGCAGACGAGCGCCTTCGTGACGCAGCTGCGCGAGTTCGCAAACAATGTCCGGGCCAATGCGCCCGCCGAAAACTCCCTCGCCCGCAACCTCAACACGATCGCTGTCGTCGAGGCGCTCGGCAAAAGCCTGCTCAGCGGAATTCCAGAACCAGTCACCACCGCATGAAAACCGAAATCTCAACCTGCGGGATTCAATTTCTGGAAGGCGGACGCTGCGCCGGAAGCTATGTATTAAACGATCCCTTCAAGCCGCACTTCGCTGTTCTGAACACGCCGGATGGACACAATGTCGCGGTTGTTTCTCCGCCTGATCACCGGCATCACAAAGGGCTCATGTATGCGCTGCGGTGCGCGGATCTCAATTTTTGGGAGGAGGATCCCGGAACCGGTGAGTGCGGAATCCAGCAGATCCTCTCCACAAGACCAGTGAAGTCCGGATTCGCACAGGAACTCCTTTGGCGCAAAGAGAGCGGCGGGCTGGAAACCTACCGCGAGCAACGGACGATCACCTGCCGCAACATGCCGGAAAAAAGAGCTTTTGAGTGGCGCTGGAACACCCGCCGGGAATCGCTTCGCGCTCACCGCCTGGTCAAGAGTCCGTGGAGTGCTGTTCTCCCGGACGGGCGATCCGTGAATTACCACGGCCTCGGCCTGCGGATGCCGTGGGCCTGGGCTTATCCAAGCAATACGATTGCCGGCATCGAGGCGGATCTTCGCCCTGTGGAGGCGCCGCATGTCATGGGATCCAGCGGACCCGAAATTTCGATGTGGGGCCTGATGGACGGCCAATGGTCCCCCGCGAAGTGCGCCGTGACGATCCGCCAGAGCGGGCGTTCCACATGGTTCGTTATGCGGCAGCCGTTCGCCTATCTCGCCGTCGGGCCATCCAACGCGCAGGAGATCGATGTCCGCGAAGGCGATCGATTCGACGAAACCTACACAATCACGGTCGCCGACCGTTAACCCCTCTGCCCCTGTATCGGTCCGGACGGGCCCGGCAGTTGCAAGAGCCGCGCGGCGTTTGCATACAATATTTTTTCTGAGATAACTTCGGGAATTCCCAGACCGTGGATCTGGTAGGGGGCATGGGAACGTTTGAACGGCGGGGCGGATTGAATATTCCGCGAGATCAGAAACTCGATGTTTGATCTGACAAACGCCGTCGTGGTCGCGACATAGCGCGCTTCCGGGTCGGCCCCGTCGAGCGGAATCTCGCCGGGCTGGTAAAGGATCTGCGCCTGCTGGCCTGTGGGCACATTGGTATCGTCGTAGATGATGTCGGTGCCGAAGAGAATCCGTTCGGGATACGCACAGAAAAACTCCCGAGTGTGGGCGGCGCGGCGAGCGGATCTGGCCATCTCCGGAAGCCTTGCCGAGAAGTCGTAGAAAAGGTTCGGGAAGCGGTCGAGATCCTCCGCGGCGGCGTCCATCGAATCCGCCTTCTCCGCAGTGTGCGGAAAAATAAACGTCGTTCCTGGATGCCGGGAAACCATTTCCAGGCGCTCGCCCAGCAACTCGCAAGGCGATGGCAGATTTTTGCCGTAATACGTCCACCACGAATACTCGCCATAGAGGACGCCGTTCCAGAAATTCAGATCGTTTACCGGCTCCCAAAAGCAAGGCGGGTCGGCAGTGTGAATCAGGACCGGCAGCCCCAACTCCCCGGCCTTTGACCAGATGGGGTCGAGGAGAGGATCGTTCGGACGCCAGAACGAGTTGTCCGGCTTCCGGTACGAGAGACCGAGCGCCTTGTAAACTTTCAATCCGCGCATCCCCGCTTTTGCGTCCGCCTCCATCTGCGCGGCGGCTTGGTGCGCAAAACAGGGCTCGTTGATGCGCGAGAAATCCACGTTGCCGAAAGTGATGAAACGTCCGGGGAATCGGGCGAAGGCGTCGAGATGCCGCTGCAGCCCCTCCCCGAATCCGTCGTGCCAGGCTAAGACTACAGACGCCTCGATCCCGCACCGGTCCATCACCTGCACGGCGAGGTCAGCGTAGTGCGGGAAAACGTGGGTGTGGATGTCGATGATGCGGCGCATTTTCAATAGTCGAGATTCTCGTAAAACTCGATTTTTACGGATTCAAAAAGCTCCGACTGCTTCGCGAAAAGCTCCTCGTGCGCCGCATCCGCCGCGAAGGTATCGAGAGCGTTCTTTGCTGCATCAAGGCTCGGGAAGACCGCTTCCCAGACGAGCGTGTTGCACGGTTCAGGTCCGGAGATCGGCTTCATTCTACGGCCTTGTGGCAAGTCCGGACGGGCCCGCTCGAGCGCGGCAAACTGCCGTTCCAATTCGAGGAATTCTTTTTCTTTGCGAACGTCGAAGCGTTGCAGGATGCGCATCGTGACAGTCATGGGATGATTCAGGGTTGTTGAAGGAAACGATCTGCAGATCCGGATAGTTGGATGCGGTTGCTTGCGGCGAAATTCCGGAGGCTGGATCGGTCGATTCCGGGATGGATGGTATGCGGGCTCGTGACCGACATGGCGCCGGCCAGAGCTCCGATCTGGTGGGCTTCCGTGAGGCTCAGGCCGGAGGCCAGGCCGGCGAGAATTCCTGAAAAGTGGGCGTCGCCGGCCCCGGCGGCGCTGATCACCTCGACGGCCGGCGACGGGAGGAATCGCAGATCTCCGCGATCAAAAATCCAGCTTCCGAATGCGCCGGCCGTGATGGAAATCCGGAGTTCAGGGAAGCCTGACGCGAGTGATTCGACCGTGGACTTTGCGATCGTCTGCTGATCGGCGTCCGCTTTTGTTCCAGCAAGCCGCGCGGCTTCGTCGAGGTTGATGGCCAGCAGGTCCACGCTTGCAAGAAGTGACCGCTCATTAACGGCGTCCATCTCCCCGGAGGAGAACGAGGCCGCCCGGAGGAAACCGTATTGTTTCCCCAGTGCCAAAACCTCGAGGCGCGCCTCCAGAGGCACTTCGGGGACTGCGAGTGCGATCCCGCGTCCGGCGTGCTTCTCAAAACCGGAAATTGCTTTTCGAATGTCGGCAGGGCTCACTCCTCCGCTCGCCGAATCGGTCTCCGTCAGGTTGCCTCCGGAGCCGTCGGGGTAGAGAAGGCAGACACAGTTGAGCGTCTGTTGCCCCGGCACGATGGCGGTGCAGGACATATCCAGGCCCGCCGCCCGCATCTCGGCGAGGAGTCCCCGCCCCGCGCCGTCATCGCCGACGCGGCCGATGGGAAGGGTCTGGAACCCGCTTCCCATCAGCTTTTGCACGTAATGGGAAATGATGTGGAGTTTGCAGTAATCGCGCCGGTCGAGGAACGTCCCTCCCCGGCTCTCCTCGCGGCCGAGGGTATGGTTGCCGCGCAGGGCGAAGAAGGAACCGGTGCCGATGCCGCCGGTGCCGATCAGGACATCATAAGCTCTTGCCTCGTTGGTCGCAGGGGAGCGCTTCATTCCTCGCTTCCGTCAAAGGCCGAGATCCCACTCCGGATGGAGGCTCACGGGATGCGATGCCGTTTCCACCGTGGCGGTGAGCAGCGCATCGGGGTGTTCCTGTAACAGCGTGATCGGATACTCGGCAGCGGGTTCGCTGAAAAGCGCGACGCGGAGGGCGGTCTGCTTCCAGGCCCCGGTGTCGCTGAAGAGCCGCACCTTCCCGGCCGAAAGGCATTCCTTCAAGCCGAGGGTCACCGACATCGGCGGCACGAACTGGTAGGCGCAGCCAAATGTCCGCTGGGCGAGAGCAATGATGGTATCCCAGTTGTTTTCCTGAACGCGAACAGTGCTCTCCCGCAGGTCGTCCAGCGTGAGCGGGCTGTAGGGATGCCTTCTCGCCTGGTTGTAGGCGATATGGCCATCCTGCCCCCAGCCCCCATAGGTGATGTCGATCGGGGCGCTCCGGATCTCTGCCGCGATCTCTTCGGTGTTTGTCGCCGTCGGCCAGAAGCGGTTGGATTCAGGAACCGCCAGCTCACCGGCTATGGGGCCGTAGAACTCCCTCTCCATGAATCCTCGAAAACTATAGGGGTGCATGCGGGGCAATTCCCGCCCCTGCCAGTCGAGGCATTCGTCCATGTGGAAAACGGCAAGATTTGCGAGGCTGATACGCTCGCGGTTAATGAGTTCGGCGAACGGCCGATACCAGCAACCCGGACCGCACGGGATGATCGCGCGCGTCGCGAGTCCTTGGCCGTTGCGGGAGGCAATCAGGTCCGCAAGCTCGCGCGCCATGATCACCCCCATTGCTGCCGAATCGGCGCAGAGCCGGAACGGCACCTTGAGCGCGGGGTGGGTTTCCAGGTCGAGCGCCGGAACCCGGCACCATTCCTCGATGAGTTTTGCAGGGATGCTATTCATGTGGTGTGTCAGGGTTGATTGTTGCGCAGGTCCGATGGCTCCGGCTCTACGACCAGGAGCGTGTGTTCCCGAACCGGCCGGGGACGGAATTTGACGCTGCCGGGTTTTTGTTGAAACTTTATCTCTCTTCCGCCGAGGGGATCGTATATCCGTCCTGCGCCTGAGCGGGTTTCCAACGTGATGGAGAAGCCGCCGATCGGAATCTCCTCGTTGAGCGACTCGAAAGAGTTGCGGTCCCGCCGGTCGGCGATGAACGGAAGCATCTGGATGACCAATCGTCCGTCCTTTTCGCCGACGCTGATTTCGAGCTGCCCCGGCGCATCGGTGCGGACGATCCGGCTTGGAAGCAGCGTGCCTAGAACATTTCGCAGGAGCGTGCGGTGGGCATGATAACCGGTTTTGAGATAAGCGGCAGGAAGAGGTTGAGCCAGGACCACGACGCGCCCACCCTGCGCCGCCACCACTGCCGGTCCGGCATCCTGGGTGTCCGGCCCGTGGAAATGCCCGTAGAAGTTCTCGCGGCTGCGGGGAAACGGGCCGGTTCGCGCGGTCGCCAAAACCTTGGTTTCCCTCGCGGGTTCGAGGACAAGGCCCGGCGCATGCACGTAGTGGGCCATTTCCGGCAAGCCTTTGGCGAGCCGCTTGCAGGCCGAGTAAAAGGAACCCGGATGCATGCTGGGCGCGGCAGATTTCAGGCCGAGAAAATCCAACCATCTGGCGGCGAATGGTGCCTCTGTGATCACGGCTCCGGAATCCACCAGCAACCTCCCGCCTCCGGATACAAAACCCGCCAATTTTTTGAAATCCCCTTCATCGGCAGGCGGGCGGACCAGGACGAGAAGCGCCAGTTCCTCCCGTTTCATCGAGGCATCTATGACATCCCACTGGACATGCTCCTCCGTAAGAAACTTGGCCATCCCGTATATGGTGTCGAAGAGCGACGGTCCCGCCTCTTTTGCAGCAACCATGGCGGCGCTCTCGACTCCGCCCGGAACCAGAATGGCCGCCTCGCGGAGCCGCTTCATGCCGACGCACCATGGCTGCCTCGCTTCGAGAAAAGTGAAAGCCTCCCGGATTGTCGAATACACCCCGCGCTCGAGATTTCCATCGCAGTGCAAATGATCACCGATGCAGGAACCCGCACCCACCATTAGATGGGTGGCGACCTGGAGCTTGAGCTGGCGCCCCGAGACCACCGTCCCGAAGTCGCCCCAGTTTTTGAGGAACCTGCCGGTCATTCCCATCACGGGAACGCTCGTATTGCGAAGGTAGCGGCCCAGGACCGGGAACCCCAGCCAGCCGGTTTGGAACGGAAGCGTCTCGACGTAAAATTCCGAGACAACGCCTGCCGCCTTTTCTGCTTCGCCGAACGCATTGTAGCAGCCGATTTCCAGTCGAAGGTCCGGGCGGATCGCATCCATGCGCCGCCGCAAATCGCGGGCAAACCGGTCGTGTGTGGCGGAGTTGAACCGCGTGTGCGCGATTTCATTTTCCGCGTCGATCCCCTGGGATCGCATCATCTCCAGGCACGCCTCACAGAAACAGCTTCCCGGCAGATATCCCGCCATATCGATGAAGATGCCATCGACAGGATAGTTGCGCAGGCACTCTTCCAAGTGGGGAAAAAAGAACGTTTCCAGCCATGGGCCGCGGTTCGGGCAAAGCCACCTCCAGTAAAGCTCCGATCCGTCCTGCAGAATCTGCGAGTCCGCAGGGCTGCCATCCCGGAACATGGCGACATACCCGGGGTGCGCGGAGGCAAAAACCTCGTCCACATTCAGGCTGAAGTAGGCGAGCACCGGAATTTTCCGCTTGGCGGCTTCTGAGGTAACCCTCCCCAGCAGATCGAACGAAAGCCCGGGATGGCGGGTTCCGATCCCGGTGTTGAAGTAGGAATACCCGTGATGGCATTTGGCGAAGAACGCGAGCGAGTTGACCTTGGCGGATTCCAGGGTGTCGAAGAAGGCCCCGGGCTCAAATCGGTCGCCGACCGTAACGCCCGCCGGCGTGTGAAAGTCGAGATGGATTTGGCGGCGATAATTCATACGAGGATGTTTGTGCTCGTTGGTTTTCGAAGTCCCGGATCAGGGGCGGGATCAGGCGGTGGACATGAGTTTTCGGACATTTTTAGCGGCCTCACGGAATCCTTCACGCACAAATATCTCTTCCGGAGACCGGCTGCCAAACAGCCCGAGCAGGCGGGCGGTCGTTTGCTCGATCTTGCCGAGCGATGCCGCATAAACATCCACGCAGTTTTCAAAATGCGAACCGTGCCCGCCGAGGTTCAGCGTGATGCCGAGCGGAAGCACATTCCGGTAGGCGGTTGCATGCCCCTCATCCGTTCCCGGCACGCTGTGGTTGGAGATCAGGAGCTGCAGTTCGTCAGCCGTCCCGCGGGTTTGGATCGAATCGCCCGAGAACAAAAGCCTGCGCCCATTCCAATCCATCCAATACCCGGCATGGACGAAACAATGTCCTGGCAGATAAACTGTGCGGACCGGATTGCCGTGCCAGTCCAACGCCTCCTGGCGGGTCATCCCGATGTCCACCTCGCACCGGTCCCACCCGAGACCATACCATCTCAACATGCAGGCGTAGGGGTAGTCATCCGGGTGCCGCAGAACATCCGCGACCGGCTGCCAGGCGGCGAGACGGCATCCGGGATAACGATCCCTGACCACTGGCCACATGTCAAAGTGGTCGCCGTGAAAATGAGTCACCAGCACGAGATCGATTCTTTTCAGGCCCGCCTGCGATTCAAACATCTCCAGATCCTCAACAAACTCATCGACCCTCTCCGGGTTTTCAAAGTCGCAGGGGCCCGGATCGACCATCAGCCCGTTTCCCTCGCGGTCGATCAAAAGAATCGTATTCCCGAAATTAGCCGACATCTGGAAAACAGAATTCCCGTGATCATGGAATCGCCCGAACGGAGCGGCAGGCATCTGTGCCTCCCACGCCGGGGCGGCCAAGGATCGTGCAAAACCATCCACCCGCTCCGCGAGCTGGTCGAGCAACGGCGCCGCGTGCGCGCGGGGTTCGCCCCGCGAGGGAAAAAGCCATTGCGGATCGAGCAGCGCCGCCTGCTTGATCGTGGTCGAGATCCGCTCCCAAGGAGGGCCGGAATAGTTCGCCTCGAACCCGTGGGCATCCGGAAGGTTGCCGTCGCCATGGACAAGATCCCCGCTAAAAAGTGCAGGGACATTGTTCCCGATCCGGAGCGCGAACCCGACCGCATAGAAATCGCGCACGGAAAAATCCAGGACCTCGAACCGGAGGCCATTCCAGACAAGCGTCCCGCGGTTTTCAAACGTCTCAAACCCCGCAAGTGGCGTCGCGGGCGGGCGCAGGATCAGGCTCCCGGCAATCCCGTAACGCTGGCGGCCAAGATCCTCCATCCAATTCTCCGGGTTCTCCCAGCCTGCCTGCGAGGCCTTCCGGTAATCATCAGAATCTGCGGCCACTTCCGAAAACAACCGGGGCAGGCAGATCCTGGATTCCGGAAATTCGTCCCCCTCTGCCGAAAGGCTCCCGTCGACTTGCGTGTGCCATATTTCCGAAGGGGCCGGAAACCCGGCGCTCTCGATGCCGGATGGCGTCAGGCCGGCAATGCAGTTGATCAGCAAGCTCGCCCCCCCGCTCACGATCAGATGGCAGTTCGTGTCATTGTTCGCGATTGCAACGACCTGGACATCTGGCGTGATGGCAATGGGATTGGAGAATTTCATTTCGTCATGGGGCTTGCCGGATTCATGCTGATGTTATGAGTGCCGCTACTGCTGTTCATCGGCGGGAAGGCGCTTCCAGGATTGGTAGAGGCGCCAGAGGAAGAAGAGCGCGAGCGCGCTCCAGGTGATTGTCCAGAGGGGCATGAAGCGATAGGCGTAGTCGCTGCCATTGTAGAGACGTTTCATGAGATCGAGAAAAAGGCCGGCGAAAAGTGCGCCGAAAATCACCGCGAATGAACGGAGCAGGGAGTTCGCGGAGGCGAACTGCCCGTATTTTGCTGTCGGCAGGATCCGCATGTGCATCGGGATCATCATGGCCTCGGTGAGCACCCCGATGGGAAGGTTGATCGCGCTGATCGCCAGCGCGACCTTGAATGTTTCGTCCGGCGGTAAATCGAGGAAAAGCCAGATCAGGCCGAGGGGCAGGAGGAGAAGGTTGGCCACCTTCACCCACACGAGCACCCGCACGGGATGGAACCTGTCGCCAAGAGCCCCGGCCGGGTAGGTGAGGAAGATATTTATCCCGCTGATGATCCCGCTGATGGTTCCGATTTGCTCGAGGGAAAGGCCGATCGATTTTTGCAGGAAAACATAGAACGCCCCGATCGTGGCAGCGATCGCCCAGCAGGAATTGCACAGGAAAAAATTCCAGAAATAGCGCTGGCTGTAGCACTCGATGAAGTAGGTTTTCACCTGGGAGAGAAAGCCGGCTTTCCCATCGACGGTGGCGGTGGGGGGCGGGTAATCGCCCTCCTTGACCTTGAGGCACATCATGCCCATGCCAACGGCATAGAGGATCGCCACCCCCACATAAATTTCCGTCATGTGGGTTTCCGCATGTCGGAAGATAAAGAAGCCGTAAAGCATGGTTTTTATTCCGGACACAATGCGGAAAAGCCCCATGAAGCGGCCAAGAAAAGCGTGCGGGACCACGTCGTTGAAAAGATACCAGAACACCGAGTTCACAAACATGTTGAAGAACTGGAACCCCACCATGAAGACACCGATGCAAGCGACGGCCGTCATCTCCGGCGACAGGCCCCAGGCTGGCGGGAGAACGCCGTGCAGCCACCGTCCGATCTGCTCGGAAAACCCAAGGAGCAGGAGGAATGCGGTGATGAAGGGGATCGTCCAGAAAATGAAGGGTATCCGGCGTCCCCTAGGCCCCCTGTGCCGGTCGCTCGCGTAGCTCACCCATGGGCAAACCGTCATGTTCAAGATTCCCGGAAATGTCGTGATGATAAGCGCGATCACCCAGTTCGGCGCATCCAGATGATTGAGTTTGAGCGGGATGATCGACGGGGTGATCGTCTCCATGAGCACGAAGCAAAAATCCCCCCAGAGCAGCCAGGCGAAGAGCGTGACCAGCCCGATTTTCGTGTAGGTTAGGGTCCCGATTTTATAGCGGGAGGAGTCTTCTTGATGGGGGGGTGACCCGGGCGCGGCGGGATTCATCATGCGCGTTTATAGACCCGAGCAATCCGCGTGTGGGCGATACTCATTGCGTTGTCGGCTGCGTGAAGTCTTTCAGCGGAATACGCAACGACTCCCCTCCCCGCTGGATCGTCAGCACATCGGATTCCACACTGATCCCGGTGACCGAAGGTTTTTCCTTGTAGGGTTCGAGGACCGTTACGAAGGAGACGGACTTGCCGCGAGCCCGGGTGAAAAGACCCGGGGCGGCATCGGGCATGCGGGTCGTATTCGGATTGTTCAGCCCGATTGTGCCGGTGAATATTTCGCTGCTGGCAACAGGAGCTTGCCAGAGAGCGAGGTGGACCGGCGTTGTGGGAGGCGGCGTTTTCGCCGATGCGGAGACCTGATTCGTGAGATCCCAGCGCAGGTGCAGCGGCCCCTGGCCGGTCAGCCGGTGCAGGCCGATGATGTTGGCATAATTTGCGGTCTCCGCCAGCGGTTTGTCGGCCGGGGCCGAAGTCCAGCCCTCGCCCAGGGACAGCTCTCCGAAATTGTGATAGACGAAATCGTAAGCGTGTTCAGCGGCCGACTCCAACCGGTCGATGACGATAACGAGCCCGTCACGGAGGGCGAGCGTGCGGGCGTGATCGACGCCTGGCGCGATCCCGCTCACCCGGGCGGTGGCGAACTGGTTGTCGGGCTTGTCGCTCCAGGCCACCGTTTCGCCGATGGCGGGCATCTGGTTCTGCCCATCGACCAGCACGACATTCTGGCTCAGCGAGCCGGCCTGCACGAACGATCTTAATTTTGGATCGTCGCTGATGATGATGCCTCCTTTGCCCACGTTGTACAATGAGCCGGGGCCGTGCGTGAAAATCTTCCCGAAGGCCGCGAGCGTGATCTGGTTGCGGTCGAGGTGGGCGTGCGCGATATTGCGCCCGAAGTCGAGCGTGGCCATGATTTGGGTTTCCGACGTCCCGCCCGAACGCAGGATCGCAAATCCCGCATCGCGGAAAAGCCTTGGCTCCTTCTCCAGGAACTGCCTGAACCCGTCTTTCTGCGGTGCCCGTCCGTTGCTGAGCCGGCGGATCATTGACACCAGAGTGGAATCCCTGCCGCAGTCCTGCAGCCAGGTTTCTCCGGGGAAGATGGCGAGGAGTTCGTCGGCCAAAGGCATGTTGCCCGCAGTCATCCCACGCGCGCAGTCCCCGGTGTTGGGGACCACCCCCCAGAGCGTCGCACGCGCGTAGGGGAGCCGCCCGGCGGCAAGGAGGGAATCCATCGGAAGGTCGATCTTCAGCCCGCTGTTCTTGACGTAGTAAATGGAAGGCAGAAACTCGTTCAAGGAGGCGATGTGGTAGTTGATCGGACGGCTCTCGGAGGTGAATCCGTCGCGGTCGATTTCCTTCAGGCGGGCCCGCAATCCCGCATCCGAAAGCACCGCCTGCCGGACGAGACCCGCATCGTCGAAAACCAGCCCCATCACCAGAAGGTTGTGATTCGCGATGTCAGTCATATTGGAAATCCCTCCGGGAAACTTCGCGCTCTCGGTGGCGTAGGGCAGGACAAACCCCTCGTAAATTCTTTGCCGGGCTTCAGGCGTGAGGGAGGCGGACCCGCCGATGAATGCGAGCATGCGCATGTGAGAGCGCATCGCCATATTGCCCTGATAGGTGCTGCTCGATCCGATCCGGCTTGCTGACATCGATACCGGGCCTCCGCCCCATGGCACGTCTGGATTGTTGAGCAGCGCGAGCTCCTTGTATTGCTTCGCCCAAAGCTCCAGAAGCTCGACTCCCTTCGCGGCATATTTCTCATCGCCGGTAAATGCGTAGGCCAGACCGAGCTGCTCCGGAATTTTGGCCAGGTTTTCTTTCCACATCAGGTTGGCGAGCGGGGTTCCGACTTCGCGCTCGCCTGTCGCCGGCCTCACGATCTCCGGCATGAACGAACCGATTTCGAAGCGCGGGGCCGGATTCGGTGCGGTGGAGGCAAAAATATGGCCGCCCGGAATTTGATCAAGGCGGATGCGCAGAAATTTGTCCGCTTCGGCGATCACCTCATCGACCTTGAGCGCCTTCCGCGTCTCCGCATCCCCCGCCGCAAGCTTTTCGCGCAGCGATTTCAAATCGTCTGCCGAGAGCCCGAACTGCCGGTTGATCCCGGGTGCGAGCGGCCGGACCACCGGCATCTCATATGTTGAGACCGTCTCCGGATCGTCCCTGGTGCTGATGGCCAGCTTCACCATTTCGCTGTAAAGCTCCGGCACCGCCTTTGCGTCCGCCTTGCTGATGCGCGAGGTGACGGTGAACGTGGCCGTTTCTCCATTGCTGACCTCCTGCCAGGCGGGCTCGACGCTCACCTTGAATCGCTCGTGCTTCGAGGAGATTGCGGCCTGGATCACGCTTGTGCGCCCGCTCGTATTGAGAACCGGAACACTCATCGTGTAGACAGAAGAGCCGCCGGGCTCCACAGAACGGACCGGCCACGTGATCGGATACTCGAAGAACGGCTTGATAACCAGCGAGGTTGAGAGCAGGCGCAGCCGGCGCAATTCGATCACCGTGCCAGGCACCATCGCCAGGACCCCGAATTGAAAATGCGGATCGATCCCGTCTTTGAACATCTGGTCCCACACAAACCAGGTCGGCCGGCTCAAATCCAATTGCCGGGCGTGCCACACACCGGGTTCGGTCGTCACGATCCCCATCCGCCATTGATGGACCTTGTATTGCCGGGGGCCCGAAACATGACCCATCGCCCGCAACTCCAACTCGTCAAACTGCCCGCGGACAATCCGGAATTCAACCTCGAGCCGATCATAGTAACGCAATCGCGCAAAAAGCGGATGCCCGGGCTTCATTTCGAGCGTCGCCGATTTCCCCGCCTCCGGCTCCCAGCGCAGAACCGGCTCCCCGTCCACTTCGACTTTTTCGATACGGCTGTTTGTCGCTGTCCACAATTCCTCCACCTCGAAACCTTCGAGCTTTTCCGTTCGCGATGCCTGTGTGGAGATCGGAATGACGCAAAACAGGCAAAGGATGGGGAGAAATCTCATTTGGAGTGGTGGATCTATGGGATAATCAGATAAACATTAGAACAATCGCATTAAAAACATACAATTAATTTATCTAACATCATCTTTAATCAAACTCATCAAAAAGCAATTCGGAAGTTCATCAATCGCCTGCCTGCCTGTAGATGGAAACATTGAAATTCCTCATGTTTGCACTGACAAAAGCGGTAGACTTCCCTACAAATTAATCATTCAGACCTTCAAACTTGCCATCCAATGACTCAGCAGGAAGAAAACAACCCCTCCAATCCCGGCAGCTCCTACCAAATGGAGCTCCGTCCAAGAGAGCGGTTGCTGAAGTATTTGCTGGCCGAATTCGACAAGCCCCATTTTAAGGACGGCAGCCGCCTTCCCACAAACAAGGAACTTGCCAACAGGCTCGGCGTGAGCCCGGGAACAGTCCAGAGCGTCCTTCGCCAGTTGGCCCGCGAGGGCCGCGTCCATGCAAGGCGCGGTAGCGGAACATTCCTGATCCAGGCCCCGGACGAAGCACGAAGGACCCTCCGGGTGGGAATCGGCGTCCCCCTTGCGCGGTTTCAACCGGCGGACGGATGGATGTCCACCATCGCCGGAGGAATTTTCCAGACCGCCTTGGCCAGAAACATTGCCATCGAGGGGATCTCCGACCTGGCTTCCGCCGAAAAAATGATGGAGGAACTCGAGGGAAAGCGCAGCCATCTGGATGCCCTGATTTTGTTCCCGTATATCCTCCCGGCCCAGAAGGAATCATTGATTCAGGATTACGAGAAAGCCGGGAAGCCGGTGGTTCATATTTATCCCCCGTTCCTCACGGCGACGGCCAATTTTGCTACCACGGATTTTTTCGGCCCCTGCCACGAGATCGGCCGGGTCTGGAAAGCCACCGGGCGCCGGCGGATCGCGCTTTTGTCCAACATGCCGGCATCAGAAAGTATGCGGACCGGCATCTCAAACCAACTGCGTTGTGCGGGCCTGGCCAATGGCGTCGGCTTTGCGACCGGAGAGAGCGGCTCCATGCTGCAGCGGATCTCGAGTGCCGGCGACGAAATCTCGATTGAAGCCGGCTACGAAAGCATAAAGCAACTTCTCAAAGGCGGCGAACTTCCGGATGCCATTTTTTGTTCAGGAGATTTGCTCGCCCTGGGGGCGTTTCACGCTCTTGTCGAAGCGGGAATCGGTGTTCCGGAGCAGGTTTCCATCGTCGGAGGATCCGGCATGGATCTCTCGCGCACGGATTGCCAGAACCTCACCCGTTTGAACAACGACCTCGCCCAAGTGGGCCGGTCCGCCATGGAGATGGTGCTGCGACGTCTGGATCTGAAATGCCTGGCCCTTCCCGGAATCGTTGTTCCGGCGGCATTTATCGGCGGCGCCACCACCCGCCCCGCGGAAAATTCCCTGCTCGGTCTCGTCTAGAGAGAGCGGATTAAGAAATGTCGTGGCCGCATTCTGTAGCCGCCCCACTCTGTTGGGGCGTCAGCGAGGCGCGGCAGCAGATATTAAACCGCATCTAGCCGGATTACTGTTGCTTTGCTGCCAACTGATCGCCTACATCACCTGGTAAGATGATGTAGTATTTACTCATAAATACATCATTAATACATAACATTAATACTTGAATGATTAATTCCGCTGGATAAAGTTCGGGTATGCCAGTCGAAGCTCCTCAACCTTTGCAGCGGCCTGACCAACGGGAATTGAGGGCGGGGGAACGGGTGATGCGGTATTTGACAGCAGAGTTTGCCCGGTCCACTTTCAGGGGCGGCGAAGAGCGCCTGCCGACAAATAAAGAGCTGGCCTCGATGCTAGATGTCAGCCCGGGAACTGTGCAGGCGGTCTTGCGGAAAATGGCAAAAGAAGGCCGGATCCGCTCCCAGCGGGGCAGCGGAACATTTCTTGTGGCAAACGTGGCGCCACCGGCCCGGATCGTCCGGATAGGAATCGGGGCCTCGCTGCAAAAACTGCACGACCCGGACGGGTGGATTTCGCGGATTGGCGGAGGAATTTTCCAGGCAGCGCTCAGCCAGCAGGCGCTCCTTGAGGGAGTTAGCAACTCGGAGGCCCGGCCGGAGGCCATGATTGAGGAACTGATGGAAAAGAAGGCGAAGCTCGACGCCCTGATTCTTCTGCCTTACTCGGCAGTGACCCGCCACAAGCTCCTCATTGATTCGTATGAAAACGAGGGGAAACCGGTGGTGCATATCCATCCGCCCTCGCTCACATCAACGGCGAATTTCACCAGCACGGGATTTCTCGGGGCCGGCTACGCGCTGGCTCAGGCCTGGAAGAACACCGGGCGGAAGCGCGTGCTTTTTTTCACCACCGTGTGCCAGGGTGGCGAGCAGAGGAGCACTGTTTCGGATCAGCTCCGCCATGCCGGTCTGCTAAGCGGTCTGGGAATGCAAAGCGGCACGTCGTTGCGCGCCTGCGAGTCGGTCAATCACGAATCCACGCGGGAGGCCGGATACCTGACGATCCAGCGGCTTCTCGCACGGGGGGGAGAAATTCCCGATGCCGTTTACTGTTCCGGCGACTGGCTGGCCCTGGGAGCCCATCAGGCGTTCCGGGAGGCTGGAATCCGGGTGCCTGAGGACGTCTCGATCGTCGGGGCGGGCGGCATGAATCTCTCGCAGACGATCTGTCCCGACCTCACTCGGACGCGCAACAACCTCGAGCGGGTCGGACAGGAAGCGGTGGAGATGATCATCCGGAGAATCGGGCTCGGAGGGATTCCCCTGCCCGGAGTTGTCGTTCCAACCTCGTTCATGGGCGGAGCCACCACCCGCGCGCAGGAAAACGAACTTCTGGAAATCAACCGGGCCCCGCATGGCCGGCCCAAAAACAGAGCCGCAGCATGAACACCCGGGTGCCAGAACAGCTCGTGACGAGGGGAAGCCGGTCCGGCTTCTCCCTGGTCGAGGTGACCATCGCGATCGGGATCGTGTCCTTTGCCCTGGTAACCCTCCTGGGAGTCGTTCCCGTCGGGCTGATCGCCTCGCAGGACGCCATGCGGCAAACCGCGCGTTCGCAGATCATCAAACAGATCTCCAGCGACCTCGGCATGATGCCCTTCGCCAAAATCAGCGACTATCTCGCATCGGATCAATACTACGACTACAACGGCAGCCGCTCGGTTGGCACAAACGACCGGATCTTCGTTGCTTCGATGACCAATGCCCTGCCGAGCTATCCCGGCTCCTCCAACCTCAGCGGGCTGGACGAGCGACTCATTCGGGTTGTCATAAAAATCCGCCGGATCGCGGAATCCACAAATACCGACTCGCGCACGACCCTCGCGATCTTTAACGCCTCCGGCAAACCCTGAGATAAATGGATCCACGAGTCAAAGCGGCCCGGGGGAAGGCCTTCACGATTCTGGAGCTGCTCGTCGCCACCGCCGTCCTCAGCCTGATCATGGTCGTCATGCTTTCTCTCATCACCCAAACGAGCAGCGTCTGGCGCTCCTCGAGTGCAAGGATCGAGGCCTTTCAAAGCGCCCGGCGCGGATTTGAAACCCTGACGCGCTCGCTTGAACAGGCGACCCTGAACACTTACTGGGACTACGACAATCCCAACGATCCCAAAGCCTACCGGCGCAAATCCGAACTGCATTTCCTCGTGGCCGATGCGGGAACAGACGGGCTTCCCGGAACCCCGGGCACCGGACAGGCCATCTTCTTCCAGGCTCCTGCGAACAGGACAACCTCGACAAACTACGACGGCCTCACCGGCCTGATCAACGCGTGCGGATTCTTCGTGCAATACGGTTCGGATTCCACCTGGCTGCCGGCGCATGTCGGAACCGGCCAGGCGCGCGAACGATTCCGCCTGATGCAGTGGATGCAGGCCACCGAATCCCTGGCGGTCTATGAAAACGCGACCAGTCACGCATGGGTGTCACCGGCCGCAGCCGACGTGGTTCCTGTCGCAGACAATGTCATCGCGTTGATCATCTGGCCAAAAGAGGAGGGCAGTCCGGCAAGTCCGGTCTTGAACAGCTATTCTTACGACTCGCGCCTGAATGCCACAAACGCACCGCAGCCCGCGACCGCGAACCAGTTGCCGCCTCTGGTGAAGGTGGCGCTTGTGGCTATCGACGAGACGTCCGCAGCCCGCCTCGGGAGCGATCTCCAAACCACGATCACCGCCTGCACGGCAGGGCTTTTCACAGATCCGCCCGCAGAACATTTTTCGACGGACCTGCAGAAACTCGAGGAGAATCTCGCGAAGAACTCGATCACCTACCGGTCGTTTGTCACATCCGTGCCGCTGAGGGAGGCAAAATGGAGCCCATGAGAGCGCCGTATACGGAATGCAGGATGAGTGGCGGAGGAATCCGCAAGCCACGGGCCTTTTCGCTCATAGAGTTGCTCGTCGTGATCGCGATCATCGCCCTGCTCGCTTCCCTTGTTATCCCGGCAATGGGCAGCCTCAGCGGAGCATATACCCTGACGAGGCAGGGCCAGATCCTCAGCGATCAGATCGTTTTGGCAAGGCAGATGGCGACGTCGCGCAACCAGAACATCGAAGTCCTCCTCGCGCAGAGCAATTCCAACTGGTCGGTCCAGCTCCTGCAGGTCGATACCGCAGGTGGAGCGCCCGTCGCTGTCGGACGGCGTGTTCCTTTTGCCGACAATGTCATCCTGAATGCCACGCGCTCGCCTCTCCTCACCAACACGCTCCGGTTCCGCCCCAACGGCCGTCTGGCCGGCCAGCTGAACAACTCGAACAACTTCCTCACCCTCCAGCTCCGCAACGGGAGCGAATCGAACTATTTCACCCTGCAGATCAACCCGGTGACCGGACGCGTCTCCACATTCAGGCCATGAAAAACGCGCGCATTCAAAATATCCCGCCTCAGGAGGGCATGGCCCTGGTCATCGTTCTGGCCGTGCTCGTGCTGCTCACCGTGATGGTCGTGGGCTTCCTCAGCCGCGCGACCATTGACCGCTCGTCAGCTTCCGCCTACTCGGATGGCGACCGCAACAGCCTCCTATCCGATTATGCGGTAAACATCGTCCAGGCCCAGATCGACCACGCCTCCACCCGCACCAATACCGCATGGGCGTCCCAGCCGGGAATGGTGCGCACGTTCGCGCAGGATGGCTCCCTGCTCCAAGCCTACAAACTCTACTCGGATCCCGCGATGGTCACCAACACCGTCGATCTCAGCGCAGCAGCCAGCGCGATGACCAACTGGAGCAGTTCCCCAGCCCACTTTGTGGATCTCAACGAACCGGTGGAGATCGAAGGCCGGAAGGAATTCCCCATCATTGACCCTTCCGCTCTGGACCAGAAACCGGATGGCAGCCCGATGATCGAAGGATTCGAAGTCACCGGCGCTCCTGGGGCCAGCGCGCGACAGCCCATCCCGATGCCGGTCCGGTGGCTGTATGTCCTGGAAGACGGGCAGACGGTCGCCCCTTCAAATACTGACGGCAACACCGCGTCAATTCCTGGCGCAACAAAGGAAAATCCCATCGTGGGCCGGATCGCGTTCTGGACCGATGACGAAACCTGCAAGCTCAACATCAACACGGCTTCACACGGGCAATTCTGGGATATCCCCCGTGCGTTTTGCCTGGATGAAAGGGACCGCATGGCCCGCTTTCAGCCTGCCTTGGGCGAATACCAGCGCTATCCGGGACATCCCGCGAGCACCAGCCTCTGGCCCGTGCTCGGATACAAGATCCCCACCGGAGGCAAGACACCGATTGAAATCGACAGGGACTTCGGCCGTTTTGTCTACCCTCTGATCCCGCGCGTGCAGGACGGCGGGTCCGAGGGAGGCACGAGATTCGCCACCTCCACGGCAATTGACAAAACCAAGGACATCGACAGGCTTTATGTCTCAACCGATGAGTTGCTCTTCAGCTCATTCAAGGAGTTGAACGGTCCCCTGGATGGCACACGTGCAGAACAAACCGGACTGGATCGCAATGATATCGAACGCACAAAGTTTTTTCTGACAGCCCGGAGCAACAGCCCGGAAGTCAATTTGTTCAACCTCCCCCGCATGGCGATATGGCCCATCAATGCGGGCACCAAGACCCCGAGCACCCTTGATAAGGTCCTTGCGTTCTGCTCCACGATCAACAATCAGAAATATTACCTTCAGCGCAGCGACTCCACCAGCGGGACCGCGGACATGCTGCTCGATTCCAGCCGCAACGAGAAGCTCTACAACTACATCAATTCCCTTCTGAAAAGGCCATTCCCCGGCTTTGGAAACACATCGTTTGCCGCGAAATACACCGAGCCTGAAACAGCCCAGATCACCACCAGCATTTTCGACTATATCCGGAGTTCGAACCTCTACTCGACAGCCCTGGGCGCGAGCGCCTATACGGGCGCGGGAACGAACCCTTTCAAAACTCAAGGCTCAAGAGCCGGACAGGCCACCCCGCTACAGATTGGGGAGACCAAAGGATTCGGGCGCATTCCCGCGATCAGCCAGGCAATCTTGCACCTCTATGTTTGTGGAATGCGGTCCGCAAAAGGCGATTTCTCATTGGACGGCACCTACCCGCTGAAGACCGGCAACACACCGCTCTATGCGGACAGCTTTACGACCGGGAATTACCAATCAATCCGGAATTTCCTGGATGATACAGGCGCTGGAAATCCTGTGGAACTCCTGGTCGGCGGGATCGTCTATTTTGACATGTTCGACCCGATGCAGGGAAACGCGGTGCCCCGCTACAATTTTGACATCGAAGTGTCCTTTTCCGGCACTTGGAAAATCACCGGACCCAGCCTCGCTCCGCAGAACATGGGATTTCAAAATGCCACTCTGAACATAAACCGTGATCATCAGGGGCTCTGGAGCTCAAAGCTCAGCAATTGGGCGGGCACCTATAACGGACGCATCTACGGCGGAGCCCTCGGTCCGCTTTTTTCAATGGGGAGCTATACCCATCTCCGGGACAACAATGCATCGAATAACACCTTGGAATATCCCCTGGCCAGTAATCGCCTGGCGATTGGACAGAATATCACGCTGGTGACTGAAAGTGCTAAGGTTACGCTGCCGGACAGTTCCACAGTGAACTTCGGAAATGTCACATTTTCCGGAGGAACGGTGACGGCCAAAATCAAGGCCGGCGGAAATGTGGTCCAAACTTATACGTTTGACTTTCCAACCTTCACAAAGCCGGCTCCCGCCTACGCCTGGCGCGGGTATATGCGGAGCATTACCGATCCCGTTGCTCTGGTCGATCCGGACCTGGTCCTGAAGCAGTTGGCAACAAGCGCGGATTTCCGGCATCGATGGGCGCACCAGGCGTATGCCAATCGCAGGAACCCCGCTGCCGCCGGCGGAGCCCATTGCGATTTGTGGCTTATCCAGGACATGGATACGATTGTTGCCTTGGAGCCCGCCTATGGGGACAAGCGGATACTGGCTTCGCGGCAGCTCCTGAAGACAGGCTCTGTTGGCGGTGATGGAAAGGTTATTCCAAGCGACGCGAATTTCGTCCCCAACAAGGACTATGATTCGTCAACAGTCAAGATTGCAGCGGATTTCCGCAATGAACCGTTCGGGTCCGACCGGCGGATACGCGCGTTCGAGAATCACAGGAAGCCGGGAAGAATTCTTGATCTCGTCTATGGCGGAAATGCCATGCCATTAATCCCAAGCCGCTATCCTACTGGCGTAAAGGACACGACAGACGGGGGATTCTGGCCGGACTTCGATAATGGCGTCCTGCACACGGAGGATGATGCATATGTAAACCGGGCTGATGAAGGGACTGTCAGCAGTTCGATTGATGACGACTCCATCGGAACCGGGACTGGAGACCGCGGGTTTCCCTGGTTCAGAAACGAGCTGTATGACACGCTGGACGTAGCGACATTCTTTAGCCCGAACAAACAAATGCCGTCCGCTGGAATGTTCGGGTCGCTCCCTACAGGTGCCGTCCGCAACAAACCGTGGCAAACCTTGCTTTTCCGCCCCGATCCCGGCAACCACCCGGGAGCCTCGACCCCGGAGGATTATCTCCTGCTGGACCTCTTCTGGATGCCCGTCGTCGAACCTTATGCCATCAGCGAGCGCTTTTCCTCAAATGGAAAAGTGAACATGAATTACCAAATTCTGCCTTTTGGCTATCTTCATCGTTCCACGGCTCTTCGCGGCGCACTGCAAAAGCAGGAGATCGTATCCATCGATAATCTGTGGGCCTACAAGGGGACTCCGGATTCCAGCACGGGCTATGCGGGAGTTTTAAAATCGGGCGTCGCCGTCGACGACGAATATAAGATGGTCTCCTTTGGCTCATCCGTTGCTGCATTTTCGAATAAGGTAATCCGGCGCACTCTCAACCTCGCCAGAGACACCGGAACGCTGAAGAGTTTCGAGGATCTTTTTGCTAAGAATGAGATCTTCCGCTCGGAGACACAAATCTGCTCCGTTCCTCTGATTCCATCGGATGCGTCGCTCGGCGCCCCCACTCCCCCGCAGACGTTGAGCGGGAAATTTGAGAGGGACTACTGGGATTCGCGCCGCCTCACCGGAGACAACTCGCGCGAGATGCCATACACGCAGTTGCTGCCAAGGCTCACCACGCGCTCCAACACCTACACGGTCCATTATCGCGTGCAGAATTTGAAGAAGGTGCCCTCGACGGATCCGGCCGTGTGGACTGAGGGCAAAGACAAAGTCACATCCGAGCTTCGCGGCTCACGCACGATCGAGAGATATCTGGATCCGAATGACGGACGGATTCCGGACTATGCGGCGGATCCCGCAGCCACCCCGACCCTGGACGCCTTCTACCGTTGGAGAACCCTCTACAACCGCACGTTTGCACCATGACACCACTCCTGAAATCATCGCTTCTCTGCCTTTTCCTTTTTGCTGCCGGCCGGGCCTTTTCACAAGGAGCGATCGACCTCTCAAAACCCGTCTCGCAAAGCCTCAAGCCCGATACGCTCTACTGGCCATTAGATGGAGGCACGGTCGGGAAGCCCCTCCCTGTCGAGGTGATTGATGTTTCCGGCAATGGATTCACCGGCAAGCTCATCGCGGGAAAAATCCACCCGGAGCCGGTCTATGCCGCAGGCAAGTTCGGCACAGCTGTCCGGTTTCATGGCGACACGCCGCCCGTCACGGGTGATGACGGGAAGGAGACTCTCCGGAACCCGAACCCGTGCATCCGATGGCAGCTCAGGGATTCGCCGGAAATGGCTGATGGCGGCAAGCTCGACATGGCGGGAAAGAGCTTCACCGCGGGCCTGTGGATCAGGGTCGAGAAAATCAACCATGGCCGGATCCAGAGCATCATGCTGATGAACAGGGGATATGCTCCCGCAAGGCAGTGGGGATTCATGCTGACCAAAGATGATATGGATGCATGGACACTCCGGGTTCAAGGCTCGAAGGGCTCCATAAAAACCGATGCCCTGAACGACTCGGGTTGGCACCATCTGGCCTTTTCGCTGGACTCGAAGGGTCAGGGCGAGAGCACCATTACTTACTGGCTGGACGGCAGAACTTTGGGCGAACCGGTAACCCTGCCGGCAACGATCGCGGAACCGGAGAGCGATGCCGAACGCGTCTTCCGGGTGGGAGAGCGGAACGTCGCCAATTTTTCCACCGGCTTCGCCGGCCTGATTGACGACGTCTTCGTCACAACCGGCGTGCACACATTTCAACCCTGACGCAAAAAATGAAAAACCAAACCAGCCCGCCGTCCCCAGCCTGCCCGCAGAAGGGATTCGATGTCTCCACAGTGGACAATTACGAGGAAGCAATCGACGCGCTGAACAGCGGCCGGCATTGCATCGTCCAGAAAGCATTCCCTCAGGAGTCCGGCCATGCGGAAACCCTTCTGGCGCTGGCCCGCGACAAGAGGCTGAACATTTTTGTGTGGAAACTACCGCCCTCCCTACGGGCTCAGCAGTCCTCCTCCAGCACCGAACCCGGCACGGAATGCCTGGCATAAACGCCTTCACCAATCCTTCGACCGCCCTATGAATTGTCTTCCCCAACCCAAAGCCTCGTTGTCTGGCAAGGGATGCTGGATCAAAACCCATAAGGGCGAAAATTCGACGGGGGTGCGTGTTTCTGTTTTTGCGGATTCCGCGATCGTCCTGGCCCCTCAGATTGCCGTTTTAAGGGAACTGCTCGCCAGCGAGCAGATGTTCGAGTCGGCATGCGTCCGCTTGGAAGACGAGTGCGATATCGCGCTTGTGCTTTGCCTTGAACCCCGCCCGCTTCCGGAAAAGCTGACGGCAGCAGGATTCACGGACGAACGGCACCGGATCGATATCCGCCCGTCGCGCATCAGGATCGAAGCGGCCACCCCCGGGGGAATCGCGTGCGGAATCCAGTCGCTGCGCCAGATGCTCTCCGGCCAGCGCGGAAACCTCTCCCTCCCGTGCGGAGTCATCGAGGATGAACCGGCCATGGTTTGGCGCGGTCTGCATCTGGACGTGAGCCGCCATTTCCGGGATGTCGCGACCGTGAGGCGACACATTGACCTCATGGCTTTCCACAAGTTCAACGTCTTCCACTGGCACCTCACCGACGACCAGGGCTGGAGACTTCCCGTGGACGGATATCCGAAGCTCACAGAAATCGCCGCCTGGCGCAGCGGCACGATGATAGGCCACGAAAAACAAAGCTCCACCAATCCCGTGGACAGCATGCCCCACGGCGGATTCTACACGCACGATGAGATCCGCGGAATCGTCGCTTACGCTGCAGCCCGCGGCATCCATGTGCTTCCGGAAGTCGACGTGCCCGGCCATGTCCAGGCGCTCGTGGCCGCCTATCCTGAGTTCGGGTGCTCGCCCGCACCCTGCGTGAGAAAGAACTGGGGCATCAGCCCCTATGCACTGAACCTCGAAGACATCACATTCAAGTTCCTCGGGGACCTTGTTGGCACGCTGGCCGCGCTTTTCCCGTTTCCCTACATCCATATGGGCGGGGACGAGGTGATGACCGATCAATGGGCGGCTTCCTCTCGAATCCAGGAGCAGAAGCGCTTGCTGGGCATCGAAACCGACCGCGGCATCCAACATTATTTTACGAGCCGGTTGCAGGACATTCTGGGTGCTCAGAACCGGCAACTCATCGGGTGGGATGAAATCATGGAGAGCGGTTGCCTTAATCCGGAGTCCGCTGTGATGTTCTGGCGGGAAGTGCCGGATGAGGACCACCATCATCTGGCCCTGGAGGCCCTCAAGAACGGTAATGGCCTGGTCCTTGCAAATCTGGCGAGGACTTACTTCGATCTCTATCAGGTCGATGGCCCGGCCCGCGATCTCGAACCACTGGCCAGTTGGAGCTGCCTTCCGCTCAAGAAGGTTTACGAATGGGATCCCTTCGAACCAATCCCCGGGCCGCTTCGCGCGGGGGTCTTCGGGGCCCAGGGCCAGATCTGGACGGAATATATGCCGACCCGAAACCATCTGGATTACATGGCCTACCCCCGGGCCTGCGCGCTGTCACAAGTGCTCTGGAAGGGCGAAAGCCGCGAGCCGCTTGCAGAATTTATAAATCGACTCCACCACCATCTGCCCCGGCTCGACCGCCTTGGCGTCGCCTACCGTCCGCTAAATACAATATCCTAATACTATGAATTCTCCCTTTCGCCTCTCCCCGCGCTCATCAAGCGGGCTTACCGGAAGCTGTAGCCGCGGCACTCTGCTGCCGCGTCTTCCGTCCGCCCTGGCCTGCCTGGCATTGATCGTCATGACCATTAGCAACGCCGCCACAGCCGCCGATCCAACCGCCGGTCCGGAACCCAAATGGCACCAGCCGGATTGGCAGGCTCCAATCGTGGCATGGCTGAAGTCGCTCAAGCCGGAGGATATCCAGACCGAAGTCAAGCCGATGACCGTGCCCGAGCTGAGCGAAACCGAGGCGCGACGGCTGTATCAAATCGGCGGTGGAGGAACTCCGTTGGCGGTCATGCTGAGCTCCTCTGCGGCCTTGCCAACCGAAAATTTTCTCTGGAACAGCATCTGGCAGCCGGACCTTCCGCTGGAACAGGCGATGTTCAAAGATGCCTCGCATCACCTGACCTCCGGGCAGTGGTGGCTGCCCAGCCACCCGACCACCGCGATGTTCCTGGCCCTCGCCTATTCGATCAACGAACCCTGGAACCCCTACTTTGGTGACAAGGTCATCGCCCGCCGTGCCGCAGTGATCTCGCTGGTGGATCTCGTCGCCCAGGCGGAGAACATCTTTTATTATTCGAATCCGGACAGCACCAAAGATGGCGTCAGATACGGTTTTGCGCACCCCGGGCAGATGGGGTTCACGATGACATTCAGCGCGTTCACGCTTCTCAAAGTGAAGGATGTGCTTCCTCCGGAGATTCTCAAAGCCTGGACCGATGGCCTGCTCTGGCTGGCCGAAGGCACCGCACAGGTGAAACCGATGGGCCCGCAGAACATGCGCCTGAGCTTGCCCGTCGCATTCTACTACTGCTACATGGCCACGGGGCTGGACCGGTTCAAACAGTTGTCCGAAGAGTGGCAGGACAAAGTCATTTACAGCGAAGCCTTCAGTCCGGCCGGGCATTTCTGGGAGGGGACGGGACGTGGTCCGGATGGCTCCTACAACGGGATCGCACTCCATCGTCTGGCCGAGCTCTATTCGATCTCCCACGACCAGAAAATTCTGGAGCTCCTGCGCAAGGCCTACCGGCTGAAAAATTACATGACGCTCGTCGATCCGGATGGAAAGAGGATCGGGGCCACGCATTTCAACGACCGGGATACCGCCTCGTTTGCGGATGACCAGTTCGCCGGACGCGAGATCCAGTTCGCACTCGAGGTGCCGGATGCAATCCCGTTTCTCAAAGATATCCGGGGGATTTGGCCTGCGCAGGTCGAACCGGATCGCATCCGCAAAACAATCGAGTCAGCCTATACGAAACCCTCCGACCGCATCCTGCCGGCACACGGCTGGGGGCTGGCAAAAAAGTATCATGATGCACCAAGCCAGTGGGGCATGGCGGGAACGATTCCCTATTTTCTGTATCAGGAAGATACCGCAAAGCTCATCGAAGCGTGCGCGGGCGATCATCCGCTGCCGATTCTGGCCAAGGACAACTTCACGGAAAACTTCAACGACGAGTTCATCGTCGTCCGCAGGCCGGGATATTATATTTCGCTCTATGCCGGACGGATTACGGCGTCCGACCGCGGGGGAACCAACCTTGCCGGCATGTTCGAAGACAAGGCGGGAAACTTCAACGGTTTCGGCGGAGGCGGAATCTCCGCGTTCTGGACGCCGGCTGCCGGAACGCTCCTGATCGGCCGCCACTCGGCTTGCGAGGGCTACGAGCGCGGGCAGTTCACCACCCGCTTCGCGCCCGGCTGGCAGGACTGGACGAACAACCACATCATCGGGAAGACGACAGACGACAAAATCCTCACCTCCGCCCGCGTGGCCCAGCCGAAGCTCGATCACCAGACCCGGGGCGACGTCGAGACGTTCACGATCAGCGGCACGATGCCGAACAAACTCCCGAAGCAGGGCCCGATCTGCGACGCGAATGTCTCGTATGAACGCCGCTTCGACCTGCTGCCAACGCACGTGGAGGTGGCGCTCACGCTCACGACCGATAGCCCCATCAAATTCAAGGCGCTTTACGAAACGCTTCCCATGCTGCTGGCCGATTACTCCCGGGTGGTTCTGTATAATTCGAAGGGGGAAGTGATCGCGGCCGATGGAGTTGAGCGGGTCGAGGGGGTCGCGGAGATGCAGGTTCTGCGCCAGGAGGGTGGCGTCCGGATTATCTTCGAGAAGCCGGTCGTCATCGCTCAGGTTTCGAAAAAGGTGGAGACAGTCCTGCGTCCCCGGGAAATCTCGACGCAAGCCTTGCAGATCGAACTTCCAAATGAGCTCAAGCCCGGAACGGGCACCACCCTGCGCTACGCCCTGGTCCCCTGCGCGATGCAGTTCGGGTTGGGGCTCAGGGATGCCACACCAAAACTCTTTGCAACACAGCTGCGCTAAACCAAAAATTCTCATGTCGAAACATCCACCAAATCAACCAGTCCGCTACGCCATCGCGGGAGCCGGGGGCTTCGGCTCCTGCCGCAGGGCCATGCTGCGGGAGTCCGGAGCCTTCGAGATCGTTGGTGCCCTCGATCCCAATGACGACGCAATTGCTGCCACGCAAAATCAGGAAGGCAGGCCTGTAAGGCGCTATCTGACCATGACAGAACTCTGCGCCGACCCGGCGGTGGAGGCGGTTTTCATCTCGACCCCGGCTCATCTGCACACCTCGCAGGGATGGCAGGCTGCGCGGGCGGGCAAGGCCATTTTCACGGAAAAACCCCTCGGCCACGACTTGGAGGATTGCAGGAGGCTTGTCCGCTTTTGTGAGAGCAACAACATCCCGCACGGCCACGGATTCACGGTTCCGCCTCAACCGTTGTGGATGGAGGTCAAACGGATTCTTGAGAGCGGATTGCTGGGAACCCTTGTGAGCGTCTCCGTCGCCAGCATGAGCACGGGGGGATTTTTCTTTCCTCCGACGAACTGGCGCTTCAAGCGGGCCGAAAACCCGGGCGGACAGCTCTTCCAGTGCGGGATCCACAAGATCGACCTCCTGCGGCGCCTCTTCGGCGACGGAAAATGGCTCGCGGGGTATGTGCGGAACGACATGACCCCTGCAGAGACCGACGACGGATACGTGTTGCTGGGAGAATTCGGCGGCGTGCCCGTGACGATGCACAGCCATTACGTCGCGTGCTACCGGCATGCGATGGAGATTTACGGAACGGAGGGCGACCTCTTTGTCTCGGAGTATCCGGAAAAGTTGGAATACAAAAAAACCGACCTCAGCGGCGCCCTCGAACCGGTCCATGACTGGACGGAAAAAATTCCGCGAGACGACGCCACCGGGGATTATTTGCGCGATTTCGCCGGGGCGGTGCGCGAGCGAAGACAGCCGCTTCTCAGCGGAGCAGACGGCCTCAAAGCCTTGGAACTCGTCTTCGAGGCGATCCGGATCGCGAAGCCGATCCCGCAGAGGAAAGAACAGTTGGTGGACAGGACTGTCCCCCTCCGGAAGACGCCTTGCCGCGAGCATGCCTCAGCAACCGCAGGCGCGGCAGCCCCGTAGGAATCACGCTGTGCGCCTGATGCTTCGCTGACGCTCCGGTGTCAGTTGACTTGCACGCTCCCGCGTGTCGCGCCTTGCGGGCTGTCCTGCGGACAGTCTATCTCGCTCTACTCGATTGCTGCCGTGTTCATGCCTCACCGCACGGAGAACATCGCCTCCACATTTTCCGGTGGAGTCCCGGTGATAATCGCATTCGAGCAGCCCTGAAAATAGCCGGTGCCACCGGACTCGTCGAGAATTCGGCGGCTTTCCTCTTTGACCTGACGGGCGGTTCCCTGCTGGAGAAGCGAAGATGAAACATTTCCCCAGACCACCAGTCGGGGGAATCGCTTGCGCAGCTCTCCCATCGTCATGCCGGCATCGCGATCCGTCTCGCCATAGCCCGGGCAGCCCGCCTCGCCGAAGAGGAGATCGGCCACTGGCCAGAGGTTGCCGTCGGTGCGAAAGACGTAATGGATTCCAAGTTCCGCGCAGCGGCCAAGAAGACGCCGGTAGGCGGGAAGGACCAGCTCCTGAAAGCACGTTGTCGAGTAAACGGGGCCGCGGTTGTCGGCCATGTCCCCTCCCCCGAGCATCACCTTCGGCAGCGGGCTTTTTGCAAGGGCTTCCGCCCAGCGGATGCCCGCACCCGCCTGGACCATGAGCTTGCGGCTGACGAGTTCCGGCTCCATCAGCATGGCCATCAGGTTCTCCTCATCCAGGGGCACGGCAATCGAGCCGCCGTTAAAGGGGACGAAGAACTCTTCATTGAGCGACCCGGCAGACTTGAGATATCCTTCTGATAGCGCCGGGGGTGTTCGCGATTCACCGGTAAACCAGGATTCCATTTTCTCGACTTCCACCCTCAGATCATCCTCCGAGGGTGGCGATGCCCGGTGGTGCTCAACCATGGCGAAGCTGACCGATTCCGGCACATATTTCCAGACGCCGTAGTCGCCGTTGGGGTCGCCGATCAGAAACGTGTTTTCGTCGGGGCGGGCGAACGGCTTCACGTTCATTCGCCATGGGAACCGGCAGACGTCGATGTCGAGAGCGCGATGGATGGCCAACAGGTCCTCGTGGACCTGAGCTTCAAACTCCGCGTGCGCGGCCTCCCCGTTCCACCAGGCTAGCACCTCGGCGTAGTGGAGCGAGTGAGTCCCCGTGTGGGCCGGACGCCCGAGAATCTGTGAGGCGACGCTGCAGGCGATCGCGGGAATATAGGTCGGAGCACGGTCAAACGCCCGGCCGGCAATGGCGTCGAGGCATCGCTGGTGGCGGGCGGAGACGGAAGAAGCGGGGTCCGGTGCAAGCGGCATTTCCAGAGGATTCATCGCCATCAATTTATCAGGCAAACCGTTTGTGACCATGCCTTCGCCGCCCACGATTTGCAGATTTTCATCACATGTTCGAAGTGCGGAAAACAGAGGGACTGAGGCTGGTGTATGCTTTGAACTGCCGGGAGAAGTGGGATGTCTCCCCATAGCCGAGCTCCGCGGATACCGCCTCCACAGTATGCGAAGTTTCCAAGAGAAGTTGCTTGGCACGCTCCATCCGCCGGCGCATCAAAAATTGTGTCGGCGACAAACCGAAGCACGCCTGCATCCGTCGGCGGAAGGTGTTTTCGGACATCCCGCACAGGCGGGAAAGTTCCCCGATGGACGGTTCGTGCCCGCCTTCGGCAATCCTGTGTTCGAGCGCTGGTTTGAGTTCCTGAAAAGCGATCTGCCCGGCATTAGCAGGCCCGCCTTTCGGCGGGGCCTCACACAGCAGCCAAAGAATCGTCCTCAACATCGCATCGCCTGCACCGGACGCCAGGCACGGAAGCTTGCCCGCGGAATCCACAAGCCGCATCACGAGTTGCTCGACGAGCGCGAAATCCGCAACTTCCATGCACAAGGACTTCCGGAACGCGATCGGGAGCAAGAGCTGACAGCTTTTCCCGCCCACCAACTCGAAACGCAGCACCGACACCACGAGCCGCCGCCTTTCGTCCTGGCTCAGGCCATAGATCTCGCCCGGAAGACCAAAAACAATCTTTCCCCGGCGAAGCGGAATATTTCCCGCAGAGCACAAAAGCGTGCCGCATCCGGCCCGCACCAAAAGCAGACGGTGATCCGGCCAGGGAACCGGCGGCAGCATCCAGCCGCGACCGCATTTCACGTTGCAGGCGACAAACATCTTGAAGGCATACCCGTCAAGAGAGCCGCCGCCAGAGGGGCGTTCTGCAAGTTTGCTGATCGGGTTCCTCGTCTTCATTCTTGTCGCCCCCTATTTCTCGTCTTCCCGGCGCCGCGAGGCGAGCTTGGATTTATTCCACATCCTCCGCCGGAGAAAGTGCCAGCAAGTCGCCGGGCTTCGCGGGCACCTCAACAACGCCGCAAGCGCTAGCAGCGATCCTTCGTCCATTCATCGCCAAGCTTGACCATGGGCTTTGCAGGCGGAGCGTGCCTCCCGCGTTTGACAGAACTTCCACCCGGGTCGTCCTACCGCCCCGGCGCTCGGCCGAAACTCTCCAGCCCCCCTCCGCCAGCAGGTTCCGGAATGTCACATCCCTCCAGCGATCGGGCGTGGCAGGAAAAATCACCAGGACCCCGCCGCGCGTTTGCAGCAGCATTTCATGGATGGCTTCCATCGCAATAAAGTTGCCTTCGAGCGTAAAGGGGCGGTCACCATTGCCCCAGCCCGGCCCGCCTTTCTGGTTACAGTTAAGATGAAATCCATTGCGCGAGACAAACGCCTCGCAGTAGGTCGACAAGTGAGAGTGCGCCAGTTCTGCATCGCCGCCCCGCGAGTGCAGGCAGGAGGCCCAGGCATGGGAGTAGCCCGTCCACTCCTCCACTCCGATCCGCTCCAAGGCAGCCAGAGATGCGGATATGACCCGGCGGTCGTTGTCCGATCCCGTCAGGGAAAGCTGTCCGTAGGGGTGGATAGCCATCAGGTGTGAAAAATGCCGGTGCGACTCCCGGAACGGAATCCCCTCGGCAAACATCAATTCTCCGGACGCCTCGACGCAGCGCCCGCCGAGGCTGCCGGCGACTTTTTCCCAGCGGGCGGCTTCTTCAAACAGGCCCAACTCGCCTGCCATCCGGGCCAGGCCGCCAAAGAGCGCCTCCATCCCATCGCGGTCGTAGTTGCTGTTCGGTGGCAGATACGATTGCGGGGTGTTGTCAAAGATTTCCGGCGACGAGGACATCGGCATTTTCAGCACGCCATCGGCATCGGGTTCGAGCAGGGTGGCAAGACATTCGCCCAGTTCGGAGCAGAACGGATAAGCCCGCTTCCGCAGAAATTCCCCGTCTTTCGTGTAGAGCCAATGCCGGTAAAACATCCAACCAATCCACGAACCGTTCCCCTGAGGCATCAATGAATACATCGGCCAACCGCAGAGCGCCGTTCCTGCCGCCGACATCACCGACGGCAACATCGCCCCGGTCGTGCCGTAGAACCCGCTCGCAAATTTCCGGAACTCCGGCAACCGCTCCCAAAGATAATCAAAAAATGCCAGCCCCCCATCCAGATGCCCCGCCGCAAGGTAGGAGACATAGGTCATCTGGGTATTCAGGTTGTGATGGTAGTCGCCTTTCCATGGAGGCAGCCCTCCCTCAGCGGTCCATACTCCCTGAAGCGGCATGGGCGGCGCACCGCGACGCGAACCCGACCCGAGGAGATAACTCGCCAGATTGTAGTGGTGCTGCAAGGCGTGGTCCGGCACAGACACCCGTGACTTTTCCCAATACCTGCGCCACCAATCCACATGCTCCGCGAGGAGGACCTCGTAACCACGCTCAAGCGCGGCGGCCACCCTCGACTTGGCCAGTGCCAGCGGATCGGGACCGTCCGCAGATGAGACGATCACCAGCACAATCACAGTTTCATCGCCCCGGACCGACTGCCCGGCAACCGTGGCGTAGCACATCCCTTCAGGAGTTGTCTGCAAAAACCAGCGCACATCGCCTTCCGCCTGAATTTCCGGCGCCGGGTAATTCAGTTCCTCCTGCAGCACCACGGGCGGAACAAATTTCCAACCGTCCAGTGACGAGGTCGGCATCCGCAGCATCGCCACCCCGTCCACAGCGCTGAAAAAGCATTCCACGGCGGACCCTGATTCCGCCAACTCGACCCGGCCAACGGCTGTCGCCATATCCAAGGCAAAGGCTGAAACTGCCTGCGAGGGGTCGAGCGCGCTTCGCGCGGTGCTGGACGAACACGGCAGCAGAGTGCCGTGGCTACAGCGCAATCGTTCCGACCGCGCTGGTTGCTCCGCTGACGCTCCGGTTGGCTCCCGCCTACACATCCGACTTTCCCTCGCTGGCACATGGCGCTGGCGCGCTGGTGTTGTAGCCGCCTCACTCCGCTGAGGCGTGCTCGCGGCTGCGCCGCCACTTTTTCCGCCCTTACAACTTTCGGGCATCCGCCCGGCGGCGAGCACGATGTCCAGCCTGCCGCCGGGAATCTTGGTCGGTGTCGGCTCCCAATAGGGCCGGTCAAAAAGCGCCGCGATCTCCTCCCATCGCCCGGCAGCTTTCAACTCCAACCAATGCTTCCAGGTAAAGTCCTGACGCAGCACTGCCAAACTTTTCCGCTCGTCCCAAAGACCGCCGCCGTCGAGCGCCAGCTTGATGGTAGAGCCGGAACCGTAAAGCAATCCCCCCATGTGCCCGTTCCCGAGCGGAACCGCCTCGTCCCACAGTTCAACCGGACCTTCGAGGCGCAAAACCATCGCTGGATCGTTGCAGCCTGTTGGGACCGGCGTTCCTGCAGAAAGATTTCCCTGGAAACGGCTACCACTCACAGTCGAATTGCAGGCCGTGATTGTTCGATGCCTCGCCCCTCATTGTCCGAAGATTTCACCTCATGAAACAGATTACGTCAATATTACACTATTATTATTTTACTATTTGCATATTTTCAAATTAATCTTACGTCGTATTTGTCAAATATTTCGTTGACATGCCTTCGGCCCGGCGCGAATATGAACTTACTGATTCGGGTGCCTCTATGAAAGCAATCCATCTTTCCATTCTCAGCCCATGGGGCGGAACCCGTTCGGCGGCTTCTCCCGGCCATTTTTTCCTCTCCAATCTCATCTCAATCCCTCACGGAAGTTGATCAAAACAATCTCTGCAGCAGCCCAGCCACACCCTAAAATAACAATGAATAAAAAAACCTTCCTACTCCGTTCTCTGGCCGCTTGTTTAGTGGTCGCTGCGGCTGGCTCCGCACAGGCGGCGACCGCAACGTGGACGCCCGCCACGACGGACTTCAATCTCGGGACGAACTGGACGGGAGGCACTGGGGCAGGCGGTCTTCCGGGAACAGCTGACAACGCAACGTTCACGGGGGCAGCTGGCATCCAACCGGACTTAAGCGCCAGCATCCAAGTCCAGGGCCTGACATTCTCGACGATCGCCAGTTCCGGCTACACACTCTCCCGCACTGCCGGTTCACTGACATTGACGAACACTGGCACGGCGGCATCCAGCGCGATCAACGCGGCCAACACCAGCGGCACAAATGCCATCAGCGCACCGATTATTCTCGGCGGGGCTGCCGCCACCACGGCGACCTTCACCCAGGCTGCCGGTGGCACGTTGAACATCTCGGGCGATATCTCGAGCACTAACGCGATCACAGGCCTCACACTCGCGAACCCAACGGGCGCTATCGTCACACTGTCGGGCAACAATACCTATAGCGGCAACACCATTTCAAGTAATGGCACGCTCAATATCAACAGCGCTACCGCCATAAGCACTGGAAGACTCACTGTAGCCTCCTCCGGGACAATAGACAACAGCAGCGCCGGCGCCATCACCCTGACGAACAACAACAATATCACCATAAGTGGTAACGTGACATTTACAGGGACCAGGGACCTCAGCTTCGGATCGGGCGTCCTGACCGGTGGTGGCGCTGCCACCGTAAAAACGATCACCACGAGCAATGCGGGAACCCTTACGATCGGCGGGCTGGATTCCGCTAACGCTGGAGGAGGGTTCACGAAAGCCGGCACCGGCACGCTCGCCATAACAGGAGCCGCGACAGCCAATGTGACGGGTGCCATGACAATCTCAGGAGGCACCTTGATTCTGGGGAACAATTCCGCCCTGGGGACTGGCGCTCTGAGTTGGGGTGGCGGAACAATCAGGGCCTCGACAGCAATAACGATCGCCAACGCGGTAAATTTTGCGAGCAATTCTTCCGCAATCGGTGGTTCAAACAGCGTCGAACTTACCGGCGGAGTGTCGATCTCAGCAAGCCGCACATTTACCAACAACATGACCGCTGGGAACATGACGATTTCTACGGGCGCCCTTGGTTTGTCCACCACGGCTTCCAACAACGCGCTCACGCTGAGCGGAGCGGGCACGACGATCATTAGTTCCGCGATTCAGAACAATGGCCCTGGCGGAACCGCTACGTCGGGCAGCCTCATTTACAATGGCACCGGTTCCTTGACGATCTCAAACAGCAACAACACCTACAGCGGAACCACATTACAATCCTCAGGCACGCTGAATCTATCCGGAACGCTTTCCGCCACAACGAGCGTGGCAATTACCGGCGCTTCCTCGATCTTTAACGAGACATCCACAGGCAGCATCGGGGGGACAGGAACCACCTTCTCGATCGCCAGCGGATCGGCAACCCTGGGTGGAGCGAACACTTACACCGGCAACACCACGCTGACGAGTGGCACACTGAACGTGAACCATGCCTCCGCCCTCGGAAATGGTGCGGGCACACTGATTATTAACGGAGGAACGCTCAACAACACCAGTGGTTCGGCCGTCACATTAACCAACAATAATCCTGTCACGTGGGGCGCCGGATTCACCTTCGGAACAGCCTTGAGCACGGCCAGCAACAATCTGAATCTGGGCACGGGCGCGGTCAGTGCGGTCCAAGCCTCCACGATGACTTTTGCAGGCACAGGAACAACGCTCACCATGGGAACGCTCGCTTTAAGCAACTCAACCGGGCGGGCATTCACCGCAAACGGCGCCGGAAATACCCTGGTGCTGGGCGGGCTGAAAATTATGCTCACCGGAAGCGGCGCATCAACGAGCGATACACTGGCCGGAACAGCCAACTTCACCATCGCCGGAGTGATCGAGGACGGCAACGCTTTCGCGAACGGCATAATCGTTACAACCACGGGAACCACGACATTCTCTGGAAACAACACATACACCGGGACAACGATCCTCGGGGCGAACGGGGCGGCAAACGCCGGCACGCTCAGGCTCAGCGGTGTTGGAAAAATCAGCAATGCCGCCACAACAGTCTACGGTGGCGTGCTTGACCTGAACGGCACAACGCAGACGATCACCACCCTCACAGTCGGCGGAGGAGCGTCTGGAAGCACCGCAGATGTTCTCCTCGGAGCAGGCGCACTCAATCTCGGAGGAATCGTGACATTCACTGGAACCAACAACCCCAACGGTGCTTCCATCACAGGAAGCGGAACACTGAATTTATTGGGAGACCGCACCTTTGCAGTGAACGATTCCACAGCGGCAGCAGCCGACCTCACGGTGAGCGCAGTCATTGCCAACGGGGACGGCGGCGCCCGCGGGCTCACGAAAACCGGCACCGGCACAATGGTTCTGAGTGGAAGCAACACCTACACCGGCACGACCACCATCACCACGGGGACGCTCATCATCGATGGCAACCAGTCATCAGCAACCGGCAACGTCAGCGTCAACACCAACATGACGCTTGGTGGAAGCGGAACAATCGGCGGGGCTGTATCAGTCGCAAATAGTGGAATTCTCGCGCCAGGCACAATCGGAGACTCCACGTCAACACTTACCCTGAACAATCAAAGTTTGGCGATGGCAGGCACTAATTCGAAGCTCAACCTCGATATTTCCGGAACATCAGCCGGGGATTTCGACAAACTGGCCGGCATCGCGGCCTTCACCCAGAATGGAGATATCACGTTCACCCTCAGCGGAACGTATGGGAGCGCCTCATGGGATGTGATGGATTTCTCGAGCAAATCAGGCAATTTCGATAGCATCACTCTTGCCGGAAGCTACACGGGCACATTTACTCGCAGTGGCGATACATGGACCGGAGCCGGGGGACTGTCGGACTGGACCTTCGAGCAAACGACCGGGATTCTCTCCGTCGTCCCCGAGCCTTCGACATGGGCCCTCCTGGCCTTCAGCCTGACGACAGTGGTGATTCTCCGCCGCCGTAGTGCTTAATAAATCCCTGATTCAGTAATCGGCTTTTCGGTGTTGAAGAGCATGGTTACTTGGCGGCGCCCCGCTCCTCCCTTTATCGGAAGATCACATCGACGGAAATATGTGACGGGGCGTCATGCAAAACGAATCGTTGCGCCTTGCGTCCGCTGTAGCCGCCCCACTCCGCTGGGGCGTGGTGGCGGCTACACCGAGACTTTCCGTGAGCACTCGCTCGGACTCACGAACACGGCAGCAAACGAGCAGAGCGAGATAGACTGTCCGCAGGACAGCCCGACAGGGCGAGACTCCCTGCAGGGTCTCGAGTCAAAGTTCCGTGGCTACGGCTGCGGAGTATCAATGCATCTCGACATCCACCGTTCCGAGGCCTGAACGCAGGTAGTGGAAGTGGACGTTGGGATGGTCGGCCAGGAGCGACATCGGGACCGAGGAGTCGGGCAGATGTTTTGAGATCATCAGCGCCGTGAGGCGCATGCCGAACGGGTTGTCGTGGTGGCCGGCATGCCAGATTGAGACCTTCTCGGATTTCCATGTCTCGACGGGTCCGACGGTTGCCGCGTGGGTGGGAACGAGCGCGACGTTCCCACCTCCGCTCGTGCGGGCATTTTGGACGATTGTCACAGGGTGCAGTTCCACCACGCGGGTGGCAAGCTTCCGGTATTCCTGCGGGCTCGGGGGAGCGTCCTTGTATTTGCCTTTGCGGCGGAGCGGATCATTGAACGCCCAGTGCTTGATCTCGCCCTGGCCGCCCTGCATCACGACGCAGCGGACGGAATCGTAGGTCCTGGTGTAGCCTGCCAGGTCGCCGCTCGGGAAATGCAGGTTCTTCTCAGGAATGCGGAGGCCCTTCTCGATCCGGTCGAAGCAAAGCGCCTTGTCGCAACGCGCGAAAGACAGCGGGTGGCTTGTGGCAACCGGCTCCCCGCCGATAACCCATTCGTCCATGCCCCAGAAGTGTGCGTCGTGCTTTTTGAGATCGATACCCAGGGCGTTGACCATTCGGGCGACGATGGGAAGTTGCTCCGTGGGCCCGATCGGCCCACAGATCCCGGCGGGATTATCCGGCGTGCTCTGCCTCCAGGCGTCGATGTATTCCAAGGCCTCAGCGGCATAAAATTCCTGGATGGAATCGTAGAAGTGGACAGCAAACCCGGGGCGCGAGAGCCCTTTGAGTTTCCGTTCGTCGATTCGCGCGGCGTCGGCAAGAAGTTCGGGTTCGAGGGTCGTGTAGTCCCACCAGTCGGGGGCGAGTTTGCTGATCGGTCGTGGCATGATATGTAGGTTTAAGTATTAAGGTTTCAGCAAGTCGGCGACAGGGTCGAAAGCCTCGGGGGCAAAGCCAAGGTGCGAGTGCCTGCGCCAGCCCTCGGCGAATTCAAACTTTCCGCTCATGCGGCCAACCTCCCGACTCTGCCGCTCCATTTCGTCGAGGTAGGCGTCCATGCCCTGCGTGGCGTCCAGCCAATCCTTCTGTGAGGCATGACAGGCCAGCATCGACCGCTTCCGGGCGATGACGCCGGTGATGTCCGTAAAAAAATGCGGCGGAACCGGCTGTCGGAGCTCATCGTTCAATCCATGCGGCAGGGCATGATACAGCGCGACCGGTTTGTCATACGGTGGCGTGGGAGGATCGGAATGCATGTTCTTCATGGCCCTGGAAAATGCAGCGGTCACAATCAGCCTTGTCGTATTCTGGTGGTCCTCCATGTAATCCCGGGGCGATTGTGTCAGGATGATATCCGGCTGGATCCGCCGGATCACTGCGGCCACTTTTGCGACAGAGGGCGCGTCGTAATATACTCCCAAATCCTGAAACAGCGGAGGGTGGGCGGTGCCCCCCGCAAACTCTGCGGACGCGCGGGCCTCTTTCCATCGGAGGGAGGCCGCTTCGTTGCGTGAGAGGGTATTCGATCCGCAGCAACCGTTGGCGAGATTCCAAAGATGAATCTCACACCCGGCATCCTTCAGCCGCAGGAGCGTTCCAGCCATCATGAATTCTATGTCGTCGGGATGGGCGGCAGCGGCAAGGGCGATCATGGAGTGAAGCGGCGCATCTGGTGAACAGCTTTGAAATTCACATCAGACATTAATTCAAAGAAAAGCCAATAATGCATTTATTAAAAGCAATATTTAAGTAATGCTTTTTCGATTCTGGAAGGATCATTAAAAAAATGGGCCAACTGAACGAGCAGATCACCAGCCTGCGCACCGCTCTGTCAAGCGACTACCTGTCGATGCTCCGGGAACCCGGAGGCGTCTTGAAACATCCCTTTCTCGTGCCGGGGAGCGCGCAGTATCTCGA
>CAZRIL010000004.1:66551-96398 GCA_964600115.1 uncultured Chthoniobacter sp.
CCGGAGGCGTCTTGAAACATCCCTTTCTCGTGCCGGGGAGCGCGCAGTATCTCGACCAATTGTGGGATTGGGATTCCTGGATGAGCGATGTCGCGCTGCGGCAGGTCTTACTGGAGTCGGAAGATGCCGGAGCATCCGCTCGCATTCTCCCTTATGAGCGCGGATGCATTCTGAATTTTCTCGCCGGAGTGAGCTATGACGGATGGATTCCCTACATCCTCACCCGGCAGGGGTTTGATCGGCCCGCCGACATTTACTCCAGCAATATGCACAAGCCATGCCTGGCTCAGCACGCGGCATTCCTAATTCAGCAGGATGGCGGTGATGCCGAGTGGTTGAGGGAGCATTTTTACGCCCTCCAGTCGTTTCTGAACAACTACCGGTCCCACCACCGTCACTCTGCGACAGGCCTCTACTTCTGGCAGAACGACCATGCGATCGGCGTGGACAATGATCCCTGCACGTTTGGCCGCCCTCCGCGCAGCTCCGCCTCGATCTATTTGAATTGCCTGATGTATCGGGAACTGCTGGCTGCGGCTTACATCGCCGGACAACTGGGCCAGCAAGAGGTCGGGCTGCATTTAAACAGTGATGCCGAAAATCTGCGCGCTTCCATTCGCGAGCATTGCTGGGACGAGTGGACCGGAAGCTATTACAGCGTGGACCTGAACATCCGGCGCACTCCGACGCCGGAGGCTGGCTCGGCCGGATTTCCCATCCATTCCGGACTCCCGCTCGACTGGCCGTGCCTGATCCAGCGGATCGGAGTCTGGTCAAACTTCCTGCCCATGTGGGCGGGGATCGCCACGCAGGAACAGGCGGAACGCATGGTGCGGGGCAGCCTGCTGGACCCGGCCACGTTTGACTCGCCATCGGGGGTTCGCACCCTCTCCAAGCTTGAAAAAATGTATACGGTCAGAGCCAGCGGAAACCCCTCTTCCTGGCTGGGGCCTGTCTGGGGAGTCAGCAACTACCTCGTCTTCCGCGGGCTTGTCCGACACGGGTTTGAGGTGGAGGCCCGGACGCTCTGCGACCGGACAATCCGCCTTTTCGCCCGCGACATCGAGCGCTTCGGCGCTCTGCACGAATATTACGAGCCCGAGTCCGGCGAACCACTGCTCAACCGGGGGTTTCAAAACTGGAACTACCTTGTTTTGAACATGGCCGCGTGGCGGCAGGGTCGGCCTTTCGTTTGCGAGTTTTAGCAGATAGGAATCCCGCGATGAGTCTCGATAAAATGACATCACTAAACGGGTTTCTGGAATGGGACGCATACTGCCCGGAATCGACGGTCCAATACTCTGATGGATGGATTGAAGCGGTCTGGGATCTTCATCCTGGCCAGATGTTCGCGACCACCTGCCGGATTAACACAGCAACGGTCCCCTCACCCTTCTGGTGTATTCCGGGACTCTTCTGGGGTGACAGCCTGCAGGATACCACCCCCCAGTATTACCCCCGCTTCAACGCCTCACTGACAAAGCCCGGAAAATTCCAGAGCCCGTTTTGGGAGTTCGACGTCTGGCGAGCCGCTCAGCCGGTGACCGCCGTGCACGACGGACAAGGATGGACGGTTTTGGAGATCTCGCCCGCCGCAGCCTGCGGGGGGGGCCGCCTCAAACCGAGCATTGGCTTTGAATATGTGAATGGCGCGCCGGCCCTGCTGGCCTCCCTGCCGGCAAACGAGCGTCCCTACCGGCCGGTCGGACACGACTACACCTCGCCGGTCCGAACCTCCCATGAACCCGCTACCGCCGGGAACGTGACGTGGCGGGTAAGGGCGCTCAGAATTGAAGGCGGCCGGGAATCGATCCTGGAATTTCTGGCGGGCTGCTACCATGCGGCGTCGGAAGCGGGATCCGGAGCCGCAGAAACCACGGAACACGCCAGGGCGGCGAAGAATGCGCTGATGAACTGGCATTATAATCCGGCTGGCAAAACATTCCGCTACACGGTGGCCTTTGACCGGGTGGGACAACAGATCGCCGAGGGAGGAGGCGGGTCGCTCGACCGGCATGAGGTGCCTCTGGGGTGGGTGAGCGGATGGGTGGTTTTTCAGGCCCTTGTGGAATGGGCTGCACGCCATAATGACGCATCCGTTTTGGAAGCAGTGATGAAAAGCTGGAAGCAAATCCAGGAGGCGGAACTCGTTTCCCCCTCCGGGTTCTGGTGGACGCGCTACGTCCCGCCACGAGGAGGCGAAAAAACAATTTTTGACGCCCGCCTGCCGGGAAATATGGATGGCAATTGGATGCCCGATCCACACCACCTTCACCTGAGAACGCTCGGGGATGCTGTCTGGCGTGCGTCCCGCACGCTCCGACTGCACCGGGAGTTTCTGCCCTGCGCCACAGAACTGCATGGCCAATTGCTTGACCAGTCCGAAAAAGTCTCGAAGCTGGCCGAACGGGGATGGCCCTTGCCCCTGAGCGTGGATGCCCGCACGGGTGAACCCGCGGGACTGAATGGCACAGCCGCGATGATCTGGATTTCCGTGTGGTGCGAACTGGAACACATATGCGCCGGGAAAAAAGCCGACCTCATCCGCACCGGTCTTGACCACTACCGCGAAGCCGTCGAGGCAGGGGATCTTTACGGCGCACCCGAGGATGTGGGCGAGTGTATCACCTCGGAAGATATTTACATCGCCGTGAATGCATATCTGGATGGCTACCGGGTTCTGGGGCGGAAGGAGGATCTGGCAACCTGTCTCAAAGCGGCGGAGTGGCTCTATCTTTGGCGCAAGTCCTTTCATCATCACCTCGATCCAAGAACACTCGTAGGGGTTTATGGACTGACCAGCCGCGGGGGGGATCTTGCATCATTCAAAAACAACCATCTGCACATCTATGGGCTGGATATTGATGCCAGCCTCAGGGAGTTGGCGGAGTTGACAGGTGATCCTCGCTGGAGGGAATTGGCGGACGACCACTGGAACTTCGCATCACAGCTGGTCCCGCTGGTGGACGGGCAGTTCAACGGATACGAAGGTATGGTCACTGAGCAGTTCTATTTCATTGACTGGTCGGCCCTCGGAAACTCCGTGCACTTTACTGAGAACGATGAGAGGCGGGCTTCCTATGACGTCGGACCTCATTACCGGAACCACGGAAATCTGGCCGGCTTCTCCCATGCCTGGTGCACGGCGTTCGTTCTGAAGACCGCACTCGAGCGCTCTGCCTCCGGAACATCTCCGAATCGCCCGAACCGCCGGATCCAGCCTGACATTTCATGAAATACCGAAAACTAGGACATACCGCTCTGGACGTTTCCATCCTCGGCTTTGGAGGCTCCTCGCTCGGTGGAGCCTTTCGCGAGATCGATGAGCCGGAAGGCATTCGCACCGTCCACATCGCGCTCGACCATGGAATCAACCTCATCGACACGGCCCCGTTTTACGGCCTGACGAAGGCCGAAACAGTCCTCGGAAAAGCGCTCAAGGGAATCCAGCGCGACCGCTACCTGCTCGCCACAAAGGTCGGACGATATGGATACAAGCTTCCGGATTTCGATTTTTCCGCTGCGAGGGTAACCCGCAGCGTCGAGGAAAGCCTGAAACGCCTTGGGGTGGACTATGTGGATTTCATCCAAGTTCATGACATGGAGTTCGGCGATCTTGATGTCATTGTAAACGAGACCATCCCCGCCCTGCGAAAGATCCAATCGGCAGGGAAGGCACGCTATATCGGCATCACGGGCCTGCCGGTGAAACTCTACCGTCAGGTGATGGACCGCGTGGATGTGGACCAGATCCAGTCGTATTGCCACTACTGCCTCAACGACACGTCGCTGGCGGATCAGCTGCCATACTTTCAGGAGAAGGGCGTCGCCATTCTCAACTCCGCCCCGCTGGCAATGCGGCTCCTGAGTGACGAGGGCCCGCCGGACTGGCATCCGGCACCTCCCGATCTGAAAGCGAAGTGCGCGGAGGCGGCAAAATACTGCCGGGACCGGGGATCGAATATCGGCAAACTGGCCCTGCAATTCTCGGTCGCCCACCCCGGCATTCCCACAAATATCGTTGGCACCGCCAACCCGGACCGCATGCTGCAGAACATTCGTGAAATCGAGGAACCGCTCGATGAAGAATTGCTCGCAGGAGTTTTGAAGATCCTCCGGCCCGTGCACAATGTCACCTGGCCATCCGGCCTGCCGGAGAACAACCGATGATCGGGTCCGGCTTCCCCGGCACCTGCCTCATTCTGGAATGTGCCTGATCCTGCGATGACCATCGACGCCCACCATCACTTCTGGAATTACTCGGCTGAGGAGTATGCATGGATCGATGATTCGATGAGCTGCATCCGCCGCGACTTTTTGCCGTGCGATCTGGATCAGGAAATCCGCCGGGCGGGAGTTGATGGCGTTGTGAGTGTGCAGGCGAGCACAACGATCGATGAAACCCGCTGGCTCCTTGATCTGGCCCGACAGAACCCGTTTGTTCGCGCCGTCGTGGGATGGGTGCCTCTGCGCGAGGAACGGCTGCCGGACGAGTTGGAGGTGCTCTGCGAAAACCCGAGGCTCCGCTCCGTGCGCGAAGTCATGCAGGGGCAACCCGAAGGCGCATTGCTCGATAAGCAATTCAACGCGGGCGTAGCACGGCTCAAGGAATTCGGCCTCGCATACGATATTCTGATCTTCGAAAACCAGCTTGCGGAAGCGCTGGTGTTTGTGGACAGGCATCCGGAGCAGACCTTTGTTCTCGACCATCTGGCAAAGCCGCGGATCCGGGATTCCGTCCGCGAGCCATGGGCGTCGGGGATCCGCGAGATCGCCCGCCGGCAAAATGTGTTTTGCAAAATTTCCGGAATGGTGACCGAGGCGGACGTGCGGGCTTGGAAGCCGGATCAATTGAGGCCGTATTTCGATATCGTGCTCGAGGCCTTTGGTCCATATCGCCTCATGTTCGGGAGCGATTGGCCGGTATGCCTGCCAGGCGTGGAATATCCCGGCTGGCTGCAGATCGTCCGGGGCTGGGCATCCGGACTCTCGGCTGCAGAAAAATTCGATCTTTTTGGCGGATCCGCCATCCGCGCCTACAAACTCACATAATGAAAGCCCTTCGCATCGAATCGCCGAAAATCATCGGAATTGTCGAAATCCCCATGCCTTCACCAGCTCCCGGCGAGGTGCTTCTCAGGATCGACCGCGCCGGATTCTGCGGGTCGGACTTGAGCACATTCCGCGGGCTGAACCCATTGGTCTCCTACCCGAGAATTCCCGGCCACGAATTGGGGGCTACGATCGTGGAAACAACCCCTGGGGTTCCCGGCGAATGGAGCACGGGAACAGCCGTGCTTGTGATGCCCTACACGAGTTGCGGCAAATGCTCTGCATGCCGCCAGGGGAGAGCGAACTGCTGCCGCGACAACCAGACTCTCGGCGTGCAGCGGGATGGCGGGATCTGCGGGTTTATTGCCGTCCCGTGGCAGAAGCTGATGCGGGCCGAAGGGCTCTCCGCATCCGAACTAGCCATGGTCGAGCCGCTCACGGTCGGCTTTCACGCCGTATCGCGGGGACGGGTTTCCAGTTCCGACACGGTGGTTGTTCTGGGATGCGGAGCCATCGGCCTCGGGGCAATTGCAGGCGCGGCGGAAAGAAAAGCGCATGTGGTGGCCACCGACCTCGACGACAGGAAGCTTGCGCTCGCTCGCGAGGCTGGCGCCAGCCGGACCATCCATTCCGGGCGGGAGTCGCTCCATGACCGGCTGCAGGAGATCACAGCCGGCGCGGGCCCCGAGGTGATCATCGAGGCAATCGGCACGCCGGCCACATTCCGGGCAGCCGTGGACGAGGTCTGCTTCGCCGGCCGCGTCGTATATATCGGCTATGCCAGGGCTCCGGTGGAATACGAAACGAAGATGTTCGTTCAGAAGGAGCTCGATATCCTGGGATCACGCAACGCTGAAGCCGCCGACTTTCAACACGTCGTCGACATGCTGCAGGGCGGACGGTTTCCTGTCGCCGGTGCCATCAGCAGGACGGTCACCCTTGATGAAGCCGCCAGCGCGATGAGGGAGTGGGACGCAAACCCGCTCGACATCACAAAAATCCAAGTCGCTTTGTGAGGCAGCGAACCAGCCGGATCCGGGATTACGGCGGCGTGATCAGCATTCCACGCCCTTTCCCTCCGCTCCGAATATCGCCAGGCGCGACTTATCGTCCGTCTTCTGCACCCCGGCCGCATGGTAATGGAACTGGAGCGCCTTCCGGCGCTTGCCGGAGTGATTGCTCGGCGTGCCATGAGGGATCAGACCATCAAAGAACAGCAGGCCGCCGGGCTTGAGGGGCACGGCCACGCAGGGCTTGCCGACACATTCGGAGTCGCAAAGCTGCCAATCGCGGCGCTGGAAATGAACGATCGGCCCCTGCTGGTGCCCCTGCGGCCGCACGTGCATGCAGCCGTTTTCCACGGTCGCCTCGTCGAGTGCGATCCAGACGCCCACAATTCTCGTGCCGGCCGGCAGATCGAAAAATGCCATGTCCTGGTGCCACGGCTTTTCCCGCCCGATGCGAGGCGGCTTGATCATCGCCTGATCGGCATACAGATGCGGGTGGGCGCCGAGAATGCGGGCGAGAGTGGCGAGCAGCTTGGGATTGGCGGCCATCGCTGCAAGCCGGTCCTCATGCTTCACAAAATAGACGAGCTTGCGGACGGCATCCTGGCGCTCTTCGAGGCTCAGCTCCCCAAGCCTCTCAGCTGCCTTTTTCTCGAATAGGATTCCCTCGAACTCCGGCTTGCTTCCCATGATCAAATCTAGAAGTCCGTTCTTTGCGGCGGCAACTTCCGCTGGCGTGAAAGCGTCCTCGACGGCGAGGTAGCCCTCCTGCTTGTAAAAGTCCAGATGTTCCGGCTCAAGGGCATCCAGACCACCCTGAACCGGCCGGGCAAAGATGCTCGTGCGGTAGAGTGCGGGATCATGCTCCTCGGAGCCGGGATCGACACGGATGTTGAGTGCTAGCGGAGTCTCAGCACCTTTGGGAGATGCGGACCTGGCGGGTGCAAGGGTCGAATTCATTGAGGATGAATCTACCCGATCCCGGAGAATCGGCCATTGCGTCACCCGTGTTTGTTTTGTATTTTTCCGTTCTCATGAAATCTCCCTTTGCCCGCTATCGGATCGGCCTATGCGGCCATATGCGCTGTGAGCGGGGCTGGTCACTCCAGCCGCACTGGTCCGCCGGTTTGCACGATTGCGATCTGTGGTATGTCTGGTCGGGAACCGGCCGGATGGAGCTGAACGACCGGGAAATTCCCCTCGGCCCCGGCGTCTGCGTGTGGATGCGGCCAGGCGGGTTGTATTATGCCCGTCACAATCCGGAGGACCCGATCGAGGTGACCTACATCCACTTTACGCCGCACACTGCTGACGGACGCCCGTGCGTGCGCAGCCGCAGGCTTCCACCGGAAGTCCACTCGGTGGGAGATACGCTTTTCTTCGGTGCAGCTCTCGAAAAAATCATCCGTCTCCTGCGGCCTCCGGTGAAAAGCGCCCGGCATCGGGAGGAGGCGGAACACCTCCTTTACGCGCTCATTCTGGAGCTGCTTGGCGGGGATGGAGAAAAACCCGCAACCGGGTGGAACCCTTACCGGGTGGCGGTCGAAAAACATGCTGCCCGCATCTACGCCCAGCCGGGATCGACTCCCCCGGTCCGGGAGTTGGCCCGCGAGCTCTCGCTCTCGCCGGATCACTACTCAAAGGTGTTCCGGAAAGTTGCGGGCATTTCGCCGAGGGAGCTTATCCAGCGAGCAAGGGCGGACCGCGCCTCGCAACTCCTGCGGGAGTCCGGCATGGCTGTCGGAGAAATTGCCAGCCAGCTCGGTTATTCCGACGTCTTCCAATTTTCCCGTCTGTTCAAAAAGCGCACCGGGCGAAGCCCGAGCGCCTGGCGCTCGCTGCCGTCACAATAAGCGCCCCGCTCCTCTTACTCCGTCATAGTTCCACCCACTGCCGCGTGCCCGCACTGCGGTTGGCTGCCTCAAGAAATCCGATGACCTCAACCATTTCGGCGGAGCCAACGACTTCGCCCTCCCCATGGAAAAATGGAATCACCTTTTCCAAAAGGCTCGCGTAATAGGGTTTCTTCCCGCTGGATACGTCGAAGGACTTGCTTTTCCCCGCGCGGTGGATAATGCCGCCAAATCCCGCATTGCCCGTCCGGTTTCCCCGCAAGGTCCCCAGCCGTCCGTCCGACCACCTGCCGATCAGCATATCGTGGTTGTCCTCGCGGACTGCCAGCACCTCGCGACACCCCTCGCCCATCGCCGCAAAGAGCATCTCCGCAGAGTGGATGCCATACCAGAAATACCCCGGGCACTTCTCCACAAATTGCACAGGACCGTAAAAGTCTCCGCCGGTCACCGGCTCCTCACCGCCGGCAAGGAGGGCTTCCTGGAATTTTTCCGCAAACCGGATGGCGGACGCGCTGGTGACGCGCACATTATTGTCCTTCGCAATCCGGGCAATTTCCTGAGCCTCATCCCGGGAAACCGTCAGCGGCTTGTCGACAAAAACCGGAACGCCCCACTCCGCCACCTCCCGGAACTGAGGCAGATGCACGCGACCGTCAATGCTTTCCAGCATCACGGCATCGCACTTTCCCTGCAGGGCGGTGATCGAATCCACAATCTCGACCGCATGCTTGTCGCGCAGTTCGTCTGTGAATGCCGCCACCCGGTTTGCGCTCAGATCAAAATCCGGCGAACCACCAGGGAATGCAGCAACAATGCGGCCACCCGGCACATGAAATTCGTGGGAGCTATCGTGAAGAAGTGTCGCAAAGGCAGGAACGTGAGATGTGTCCAGCCCCGCCATGCCGATTCGTAAAGGCTTCATGTCGGGCCACCGTAAAACTCGCCGAAGCGGAGCGTCGATCTCAAAATTGACGTTTTCAATTTTCTTTATTGCTTCATGGAACAATTCTCATTCGGCCCCGACGTGAAACTCAGCACGAGTTCCGCGGCATGATGCCATGCAGAAGAATATCGCAGGACCGCTTCGCCGCCCCGCGCAGATTTTTTTCGCTGGCGAGATCCAACCCGAGCGTCGTCGAGAGCGTGTGCCGGTTGGAAAAATAGATCAGACACAGCCCGATGAGGCTTGCAAGGATGCCGCGCGGTTCGAGCCCTTTGCGGAAGCGGCCCGCAGCCTCTCCCGCCTTGAGCAGGCGCGTGAGGTGCGCCAGCATGTGGCTCTTCGTCACCGGCCTTTCAAGCCTCTTCAGATGCCGGCCCTCGTTCAGGTTCTCCCAAAGCAGCAGCCGCACGAAAGCGGGGGTCCTTTGGAGAAATGAGAAGTAGGCGAAAACGGTTTCCCGCATGGCGGCCTCCGGATCCTCCACGGCCTCATCGCGCGTAAACAAATCCTCCTCGATCGTCTCGAGCTCCTCGAATACCGTCCGCAGAACCTCGCCATAAATCCCCTCCTTGCTCCCGAAATAGTGGTAGACCATCCGCTTGTTCACCCCGGCCCGCTTCACGATCTCATCCACCGCAACCCCGCTGTATCCCCGCTCCGCAAACAGGGACAGCGCGGATTCGAGAAGCCGCCCCCGGACCGGCTTGACGGAGGGCTTTTTCCTCTTGACGGATGTCCGGGGTGATGTAACTAAACGGTTACTATGTGCTGTCTTCACGCTCCCAAGCTGCCATGCGCACCGGACCAGATCGATCACTTTCTCTCCGAGCCCTCGGCGGGCGTTGTGGAGGCGGCGGCCTCGATGGCCGGGCCGGTCGGGGTGCTGGGAGCGGGCGGCAAGATGGGTCTTCATGTGGCGGCGATGTTGCGAAAATCGCTGGACCGGGCGGAGCGCAGCGGGGTTCCGGTGTATGCCGTGTCCCGGTTCGGCTCGGTGAATTCCCGCGAGGAATTCGCGAGGTTCGGCGTGGAGACGATTGCGGCGGACCTGCTCGACGCAGACGCGCTCGGAGCTCTTCCAGACATGGGCACGGTGTTTTTTCTCGCGGGCATCAAGTTCGGAACGGGAAATGATCCGGACGCTCTCAGGCGCTTCAACGAGGAGATGCCGGCAATGGTGGCGCAGCGTTTCCGCTCGTCGGTATCGGTGGCCCTCTCGACCGGGTGCGTCTATCCTTTTGTGCCTGTGGACTCCGGGGGCAGTTGCGAAAAGGACAGTCCCTCCCCGGCCGGAGATTACGCGGTTTCGTGCCGCGGCAGGGAGCTGGCCTACGAAAAAGTTTCCCGCGAGGCCGGCGCTCCCGTGGTTCTGATCCGGTTGAACTACTCTGTCGAATTCCGCTACGGCGTGCTCGTCGACATTGCGCAGAAGGTTCTCGCGGGGTTGCCGCTGGATGTCTCCACAGGATGGGTGAACGCGATCTGGCAGCGCGACGCGGTGGACCACATCATCCGCAGCGCTTCCATCGCGGCGAGCCCTGCGGTGCCATTGAACGTCACCGGATCTCCGGCGCTGTCGGTCCGGGCAGTCGCGAAGGAATTCGGAAAGCTTTTCGGGCGCGAGGCCGTGATCACGGGCCAGGAGGAAGCGAGCGCCTGGCTGGGCAACCCGGCACGCTCCCACTCGCTTTTCGGCCCTCCGGAAACCAGCGCGCAACAGATGATGGAGTGGATTGCCGCCTGGCTCCTCGCTGGCGGCACCACGCACGGAAAACCCACGAAGTTCGAAAACCGCGACGGCAAATTCTGACATCCCCACTCCGATGAACATCCGCAATCACCTTCTCGAAGGCCAGGCGATCCCGGCCCTGCCGCTCGCACTGGACGCGAGCCGGAAGCTCTCCGAAAAGCACCAGCGGGCACTCGTGCGGTATTATGCGCAGGCCGGCTGCGGGGGGCTCGCGGTGGCCGTGCATTCCACGCAGTTCGAAATCCGCAAGCCCGAGCACGGGCTGTTTCGCCCGATTCTGGAACTGGCCTCGCAGACTCTAGACGGGGCGCTCGATGGGAGCGGGCGGGAGTTTGCCAAAATCGCGGGAGTTTGCGGAGACACCCGCCAGGCAGTCAGCGAGGCGGGAATGGCGCGCGACCTGGGCTATCACGCGGTGCTGGCCAGCGTGGCGGCATTCCGGGACCGCAGCGAGGAAGAGGTGCTGCAGCACTGCCGCGAGGTCTCTGAGGTGATGCCTCTGGTGGGATTTTACCTCCAGCCCGCCGCGGGTGGACGCCTTCTTGGATACAATTTTTGGCGCAGGTTTGCGGAGATAGAAAATGCGGTGGCCATAAAGATCGCCCCCTTCAACCGCTACCAGACACTGGATGTGGTCCGCGCCGTGGTTGAGTCGGGGCGCAACGATCTCGCACTCTACACCGGAAACGATGACAATATTGTTGTCGACCTGCTCAGTCCGTTCCGTTTTGCAACCCCGCGCGGCATCGAGGAGAGGCGCATAACAGGCGGGCTGCTCGGTCATTGGGGAGTATGGACCCGGGCCGCCGTGGAGCTTTTCGAAAAAATCCGCGAGGCCAGGAAATCCGCGACTCTCTCCGCGCAGTGGCTTGAAACCGCGGCGGCCGTGACCGACATGAACGCAGCGGTATTCGATTCGGCGAACAACTTCGCCGGCTGCATCCCGGGGATTCTTGAGGTTCTCAGGAGGCAGGGCCTGGTGCCGACCAACTTGTGCCTCAATCCACACGAAACCCTCTCGCCGGGACAGGGCGAGGAGTTGAGCCGTGTCTCGACGGCTTACCCCGGGCTCGTGGACGACGGCTTTGTGAAAGAAAATCTGGACGCCTGGCTGTCCGCCTGAGTCCTCTGCGGCCATGCGCTCCGTTTTCGATATCATTGGCCCGCCAATGATCGGGCCGTCGAGTTCGCACACCGCGGGGGCAGTCCGGATCGGGCTGGCCGCCCGGCATCTGCTGGGGCGGTTGCCGGAAGAGGCAGAAATCGGCTTGCACGGGTCATTTGCCGCCACAGGGCACGGACACGCGACCGACCGGGGAATCGTCGCCGGTTTGCTCGGGTGGATGCCGGATGATGACCGGTTAAAAAATTCCCTGGCGGCCGCAGCGGAGGCTGGCCTGAACGTGAATTTTCATATCGAGGATCTCGGAGCATCTGTGCATCCGAATTCCACACGCATCACGCTTCGCGCTCGGCCGTCCGAAAGTTTGGTGATGGTTGCCTCTTCGGTCGGAGGCGGAAGCATCGAGGTCGTATGTGTGGACGGCTATGCGGTACGATTCTCCGGTGCGCTCGACACCCTGGTGATCTGGCATGATGACCGCTCCGGGTTTCTCGCCCATGTCACCGCCGTGCTGGCATGCATTGACTCGAATATTGCAACCATCCGCACGGCCCGCATGCATCGAGGGGCGGATGCCCTCACCGTCATCGAACTCGATGCGTCACCACGGGCTGAGGTCATCGCGCTTTTACGGGAGATCGATCACGTCAATAAGCTCCGCGTTCTGCCCCCGCAAGGATGAGCCACTATTTTTCCAAAGCCTCCGAATTGCTGGCCCTTTGCACCGATTGCGGCCTCCCGATCTCAGAAATCACACTGGCGAGGGAGACCGGGGAAACAGGAGAGGAGCGCGAGCGCATCCTCGAACGGATGGCCGGATACTTCGTGCTCATGCGCGATTCCGTGAACAGGGGGCTCGCCATCGACTCGCTTTCCACGAGCGGACTTTCGGGAGGCGATGCCGCGAAGCTCTTCGCGTATTCTCAAAGCGGCGCTCCGCTTCTCGGCACACAATTCGCAAAGACTGTCGCCTACGGATTCGCCGTTCTGGAGACCAACGCGGCGTTCGGCCGGATTGTCGCAACGCCGACCGCAGGCTCGGCGGGCATCGTCCCGGCCTGCCTGCTTTCCCTGCAGGAAACACACGGCCTCACCGACAACCAGGCCGCCATGGCGCTCTTCACGGCGGCCGGAATCGGGCACATCATCGGCGCGAACGCCTGCTTCTCCGGCGCGCAGGGCGGCTGCCAGGCGGAAGTGGGCAGCGCCTCAAGCATGGCGGCGGCAGCAGTTGTCGAAGCAGTTGGAGGCACGCCGGAACAGGCGCTCAACGCCGCGGCCTTCGCGCTCATGAACACATTGGGCCTGGTTTGCGATCCGGTGGGCGGCTACGTGGAAGTCCCGTGCGTGAGCCGGAACGGGATGTTCGCCGTCCACTCGTTCCTCGCCGCAACGATGGCGCTGGCAAACGCGCGCTGCGTGATTCCTTTTGATGATGTGGTGATCGCCATGCGCGATATCGGCCGCCGGATGCCAAGGGCCTTGAAGGAGACCAGCGAGGCGGGGCTTGCGACCACTCCCTCCGGATTGCGCTTTCGTGCCGCCCCGGCGCATTCCAATACTCAGCGGGATACTTGAATTCCCGCCGGCATCGGGTGCCAAGAGGCGGAGCCCCTTCCCCCAGTTTCAGCATTCGGGCTTGGCGTCTGCGCTGCCGCCATTGCCCGCCTTGTCATTCTTGAATCCCTTCGCTAAACGAACGCTTGCCCCATGCGAACGCTCCACCTGCTCCCGACATTTCATCATGACATCGCCTATCTGCGGCGTTGCGATGACTACCTCCCCGATTGCGAGAAGATCATCGACGAGGTCCTGAGGATTTTCTCCCTGGAGCCGGACTACACATTCATGATTGAGCAGGCGTTTCTGCTCGACTGGTATTGGGAAAAACGTCCCGATCAGCGCCCAGCGCTGAAACAGTTTTACAACGAGGGACGGCTGACCATCGCGCCCGGCATGTGGACGGTGCCCGACCTTAATCTGCCGGATGGTGAATCCTTCCTGCAGCAGATCCGCATCGGCAAACAGTGGATCGCTCAACACCTCGGGGGTGAACCGCACATCTGCTGGATAGCCGATTGCTGGGGACACCCTCCCCAGATGCCGCAGCTTGTCGGTCTCGCCGGTTACTCCGGCTATGTTTTCTGGCGCTGCATGCGCCCGGAAATCCAGCAGGCGGATTTCATCTGGCGCGGTCCCGACGGTTCCTCGCTGCCCGCAAGATGGATGGCCCGCGGATATGCCAACCTCCGCTTTCCCACCGGTGCGGAGGCGGTCAACGCGGCCGAATTGCGCTTTAACAACAGCAGCGCGGAGAGCCTTGATAAGCTCGTCGGCGAACTCGACCGCTTCAGCGCCGCCGGGTCGTCCGCGAATCAGCTCGTTTGCAACGGGGGAGACATGGCGTTTCCTCAAGCATCGGGCCCGCGCATCATCGGGCAATTGCGGCAGGCAGGATATCCGGCCGAACTGCGTTTCAGCTCGCTCGAGGCGTTCTTTGCCTCTCGCGAATCCGCAGCACTTCCCGAGGTCGGCGGGGAATTCAACAGCGCGCTGACAGGGACGTTCACCAGCAATATCCGCATCAAGCTCTTCAACCGGGCCTGCACGCAACGCCTACTGGCCCTGGAAAAACTGGCAGTCATCCGGGGGTCCGGGGAGAATTTTGATCCTCACTGGAAACTCCTGCTCAAGCAGCAGTTTCACGATACGATTTGCGGCACTCTCGCGGACGGAGCTCTGCAGGATTCGCTGGAGGAATTCACCGCTTTGAACACCATGCTTGATGCCACCGAAGCGCACTTGGGCGGGCGGGGCGGCGATATCGCCCTTGCTCCCACCGCATGGTTCAATGGCTGCAGCTTTCCACGCACTGTCTGGCTCGGTGAAGAAACATCACCGGCGCTGCTCACGCTTCCCCCGCATAGCAGCGCGCCCACCGCTGGCGCCCGGGTCCTTTCAGGCGTGTCAGGCGGTCTATTGCCGGAGGTGTTTGAGAACTCAAACTATCGAGCCCGCTTCGATGCTGACGGGTTCATCACCAGCCTCGTGGAAGCATCCACAGGCGTCGAATGCGTGGATACGTCATCCGTGGCCGGGCCATTTGGCGCGCTCGCGCTTGTGCCGGATTACGGGGATCTCTGGCTCAATCACAAAGGTCCGCTCAACGGCGGCAGTTTTCAATCGTCGCTCACCCAGAATCATCCCGATCCGCTCGCGCGGGGAAGCGGGGAGGATTTTGTCATCCACGGCCCGTTCTGGCCGAAGATCTCGGAAGTCCGCTTGCTCTTCAATGGTCCGGAGGCGCTCGTCTATGAGCAGCACGGCTCCCTGAGTTTCTGGCGGCAACATGTCAGCTTTGTGACCCGGGTTCGATTGTGCGCGTCGCTTCCGGCCATTGAGTATCGCACGCGCTTTACCCCCTCCGGGCGGGATTTCCGGGTGCGTGTGGCCTTTGGCACGACTTTTACATCGCCGGATGCAATAACCCGCTTTGAGGTTCCGTTCGGCGTGGTGGAGCGCGGAGTCGGCGAACACGCCGCCCAGAACTTTGTCGATGTCCGGAGCCCGCTGGCCGGTCTCGCCGTGCTGAACCGCGGCACCGCAGGCCACTCGGTCGAGGAAGGCGCCATCCTCATGTCCGCATTCCGTTCCGTCGCGATGGAATACAAGGCACCGAGCGGGTTGTCGTATGCCGAAGGCGTCCCGCATGAATTGAATTATGCGGTTTTCCCACATGCCGGCGAGGCGACGGCGCAACTCGTGCAGGAAGGAGCGGCGTTCAACCAGCAACCGGTTCCGCTTACCGAAGATCTGGCGGCGGACCCGCGCGGAGGCTACGTGACTGATTGCCCGCACGTCGCGGTCACTTCCTTGCGCTCAGCCTGGCCGGCCGCTGACGGCGTGGCCGTGCGTCTGGTGGAATCCGAAGGGAAGGAAGCATCCTTCCTTCTCGATGTTCCCGCATCCACAACCGGATGGGCCGCGGCAGATGGTCTTGGGCGCCGCATGGGCGTCTGGAATCCGATGCTGAAAAACGGCCAGTGGTCCGGCACGCTCCGGCCATGGCAGGTGCTCACGGTCGTATTCCGGAAGCACGAGTGATCAACCCGAACGCGTCGATCGCGTAACGCGTTCCGTGCTCCGCAACAGGCAGATAAGTTTTCGGACTACAGACGGCCTTTGAGCAATCCCAGCGGAAGCGGTTCGGGCTGCGGGGGATTGGACTCGATGGAAACGTGCTTCTTGAGGTTCGAGGACTTTTCGAAGGCGTGCATGACTTCCAGCACGTGGTAAGCGAGCGCCCCGCTGCTGCGGTGATGGCGCGTCCCTCCGCCAAGAATCGCATAGGCCATGTCGGCGGCGCCAATGCTGCGGCTGTTCTCGCTGTAAGGGAAGCTCAGGGCCTGGTTGCGCCACTCGCCGGTTGTTGGCGTCCAGACTTCCAGAGGGCCTCCGAATGTGTTCGGGTCAGGGACCTTCAACGAGCCCTCGCTGCCATACAGCTCGATCGGGCCGTGCCCGTGGCGGTGCACATCGAACGAGATCGTCGCGGTCACCACGACTCCAGAGTGGAATACGAGCGTGCCCGAGGAATGGGTCGGAACCGATACGGGGAGCAGCTTTCCGAACTGCTCCTTGCTGGTGGCGATCCGCTCATCGAAGGCGCGGGTGGTCACGCCGCTGACTTCCTTCACAGGCCCCAGAAGATGGACCAGGGCCGTGATGTAATACGGTCCGATGTCGAACATGGGGCCTCCGCCCGCTTGGTAGAAAAAGGCGGGATTAGGGTGCCAGGATTCCGGGCCGCGTGACATCATGAACGCCGTGCCGCTGAAAACTTTTCCGATCCACCCGTCGTCCACCATTTTCCGGGCTGTCTGGAGCCCGGCCCCGAGAAATGTGTCCGGCGCGCAGCCTACGAGCAGCCCCTTTTCCGCAGCGAGGTCGAGCACTTTTCTGGCATCGTCGAGATGGACCGCCAGCGGCTTTTCACAATGCACATGCTTGCCGGCGCTGAGAGCGGCAAGGCTTACCTCGGCGTGAACCGCCGGGATGGTGAGATTGATGACCAGATCGACGTTGGGATTGGCCAGCAGCTCGTCAACCGTCTGGGCCACGCACCCGTTTTCCGTGGCCTTGGCCTTCGCAGCCTCCGGATTGAGGTCGGCGCAGGCGACCACCTCAAGTACCTCAAACATTTTGGCCCCGTTGAAGTAGGCCTGGGAGATGTTTCCGCACCCGATTATACCGATGCGGACTTTGGAGTTGTTCGACATGGCCGTTTTCTTACTTGTTGCCGCGGGCGATGCCGGTGCTGGTGAGATATTGATAGCTCTCCTGCACCGCCTTCATCATGTCGCCGGTGTAGCTGTCGAGCTCGACGGCGATGTATTTCGCAAAGGTCGCGGCCTTCGACGCGGCTTGCAGATCGACCTGGCCGGTGCCCGCCGGGAGAAAGGGAGAAGAGTTGCTGACCATGATCTTGCCGCTTTCCGTCTCGGCCTCGGTGAAGGTGTCGGTGGCGCTGACAACTCCGTCCTTGAAATGGAGCGCCTTGCCGCGCGGTCCGATCTCCTGCAGGAATGCGACCGGATCGAGCCCGGCTTTTGCAACCCAGAAGACGTCCGCTTCCCACAGGACGGTTTCCGGCGTGTTCTCAAGAAAGATCCGGTAGCCGGGAGTTCCATCAACGTCGATCAGGTCCCAGTCGTGGTTGTGATACCCGACCTGCAGGCCGTGGGCGGCGGCGTTCGCGGCGGCCTCGCAATAGAGTTCCGCCGTGGCCTTGACGGCGTCGGCCGATGCGAAATTCGCCTTAAAATCCGGCGGGCATCCGGTGATGATCGCTTCGTGTCCGAGGAGCAAGGCCTCCTCGATCACCGCGTTCTTCTTGTCCCCCACCGGAAGAGCTCCGTGACAGGTTGGTGCCTTCAGACCGAGTTCCTGAAAAAGCTTCGCGGCCTTCGCTGCGGAGGAACCTGGATATCCAGCCGGTTCCACGCAGCCGAACCCCATGGCGGCGATGGCGCGGATCGTGCCCTCGTAGTCGGCGGCTGCCTGCTCGCGGACGCTGTAAAGTTGAACGGTGATTTGTGGTGTCATGGTGGATTGTGGTTTTGAAAGTTGATGAAAACAGGGATGCCTTGAAGAGAGATCCTTATAGTAGCATAATCAGCCCGGACGAAAATTGACAAAACCTATGAATAATGGTGCGAGAGTGAAGACCGCCTTGGAGAGTGTTGGCCACTATACCAGCGGTCCCGGCGGGGCGGACAAGCCTGCGGAAATCCCGAAAAATTTCCTGCTGTTCGAGTTGATCACCGAAGGGGCGGTTTATTCGCCGGACGGCAAGGATCTGCATGGCGCGGGAGCAGTGTTCGCCCACAGCCCCGGCCAGTCCACCGTCAGCAGGACGCCGGGAGACGGGCACTACGCATGCATGACCGCGCGCTACCGGCTGGACCGCCTGCCGCAGCGGTTTGCATGGCCGCGCGTTTTCCAGTGGGCGGTCGTGAGCGAGGCGCTGCGGTTTTCCGAAGAGATTCTTTTCGCGTTTCACCACACCGATCTCGACCATGCGGTGCTGGGCGACCTGATTTGGAGCCAGTTCCGTTTCCGGCTCGAGGAATTCCGGCGGAGTGCAAAACACCAGGCGATCCCGCCGCTCATGGCAAACGTGATGAGCCACATGGACCGCCATTTCGCCGAGCCGCTGGGCGTCGAGGAGTTGGCAGAACAATTCGGGCTCAGCGCGTCGCACCTGCATGCGCGGTTCCGCGAACACGTCGGAATGACGCCCCACCAGCACCTGATTCTCCAGCGGATGCGGTCCGCCCGCCACAGACTGGTCACAACCCGCGATCCCATCAAATCCATCGCGAGGGACGTCGGCTACGCAAATCCGGAAAACTTCTGCCGGGCATTCAGGAAGCACTGCGGCCTGACCGCGGCGGCCTACCGCCGGAAGTTTATCCCGTATGGTTAGTATGCAGGCGGGAGCAGATAAAGCGTCATGGCGACAACGAGATAGACCATCGGCACCGGGCCCAGACAGTAGGTGAGGAGCACGAGCACGAGCGCCACAAACAATGCTATCTGAGAAGCGCTTCCCAGCGCGATGCCGACGATCAGCTTTCCCGTGAACGCCGACATCCCGTCGGAGTCTGCCGCTGCGATCGCGGACGGGACGAGCAATGCGACCGTGGCCAAGATGAGAAGCCCTGCATGACCAGCGTGTTGGTGACAATCGCCCGGCGATGGACACCTTCACGTGCATGTGTTCGCCGGCGCGCAGGGCCGCGAGCGCGATGATCAGCTCGGTCAGGTTTCCCAGCGTCGCGTTGAGGAGCCCGCCAACCGCATCGCCGGTCTCGTCGCCACGGACTCGGTCGCGTGGCTCAGGAGCGCCGCCAGCTGAACGATCGCGAGGACGGACATTACAAAGAGCAGCGTGTGGGATCCGGGAGCCAGCTTGCCGACGGCGAGCGCCACCGGCACAAACGCCAGCAGCCAGAGCGGGGGCGTATTGCGGATTTCTTTGATGAGTGGGTTCATGGTTTCATGGTCTGGCGATGGTGCCGGAGGGCTGGGATGGCACTTGTCCTCTGTGGCTCACGACGGTGAAAAAGAAGGCGGTGGACCACCCGCACATGAGGATCCCCGTGAGCGCCTCAACCGCCCCGACCATCCGCCACGCATCCGGCAGGACGATATCGCCATAACCGGTCGTCGTATAGGTAACCGCGCTGAAGTAAAATGCGGTATCCAGATCCGGTAGGGATTGAACCCAATCGTAAACAAAAGCCCACAGCGAGATTTCAAGAAGGTGCAGGACGAGCACCCAGCCAGCCACCCGGATGAGCATCCATGTGGCCACCAGCAAATTCCCGTCCATGAAGGAAGCTCTCCTCCTCACCCAGCGAATGGCAAAGGTCAACCCGAAGGCATGGATCGCCACGCAGACCGCCATCAGGGCCCATGCGAGGAGAATCTTCGAAAGCATTAGGGGAGGTGAAGGGAAAGCGAATCCGGTCCGCGCGCAGGAGCGCGTGAAAAACGCCGGGCGTCCGTGCTCATCCGCCCGCGAGCAACGCCTTCTTCGCGACCGCGAGATCCGCGAGCTTCTCGTCGTCGACTTTCGGATATTGCAGGTCGAGCGAGTCCAGCGCGTCGATGACCGCTGCGGCCACCACCAGGCGAGTGAACCATTTGTTGTCCGCCGGCACGACATACCAAGGGGCATCCTTGGAGGCAGTCTCGCGGATCGTCTCCTCGTAGGCAGTCTGATACTTGTCCCAAAAGCCGCGCTCCTTCATGTCGGCGGACGAAAATTTCCAGTTTTTCTCCGGCAGTTCGATCCGCTCAAGAAACCGCTTCTTTTGCTCTTCCCTCGAAACGTGAAGGAAGAACTTCAGCACGATTGTGCCGTTGCGCTTCAGGTAGCGCTCGAAGGACCGGATGTCCTGAAAGCGCTCGTCCCACATCCGTTTAGTCACGCACTTCTCCGGTAGTTTCTGCGCGGCAAGAAACTCCGGATGAACGCGCACCACGAGCGTCTCCTCGTAGTAGCTGCGGTTGAAAATCCCGATCCGCCCGCGCTCGGGAAGATGCTTCTGGCAGCGCCAGAGATAATCGTGATCCAGTTCCTCGCTGCTGGGCCCTTTGAACGAAGTGACCTGGCAGCCCTGCGGATTGATGCCCGACATCACATGCTTGATCGTTCCATCCTTACCGGCCGCATCCATCGCCTGGAAGACCAGCAGCACCGACCAGCGATCCTGCGCATAGAGCCTGCTTTGCAGTTCCGCAAGCGCCGCCACCCCGGCCTGCAGGGCCTCTTTCGCCCGGCTCTTGTCTTCTGACTTGAAATCCTGGGTGTCGCCCGGGTCAACTCCCTTGAGGCGGAATCCCTTGCCATCTGTGACACGGTAGGGTTTGGAAAACTTGCGGGCTGCTTTTATGACCTGTTTGGTTTTCATGAGGATGTGGGGGAAGGATTCTTTCAGAAGCGAACTCCGATCACGGCTGTTTGTCACGTCTTTCGTGCACATGGCCCGGCTGCGGTCGATTCCGCCTCAGACGCCCCCCTCCCCCGGGGCGGAGCACGGGCCGCTCAGATTTTGATACTGCATTTCTCAAGGAATCCACTATTGGCTTATGCCCTGATGAAAAGATTCGCTCTCCTCCTCCTCGTTCTCTCCGTCGCTCCGTTCACCGCCTGCTCTCAATCTGGCGTGGCCGCCCGCCAAAATTCGATCAACTCTGTGCAATCCGGAGTTCTGGCCAACCGCTCGACCCGGATCCAAGCCCGTGACGACCGGATGAATGCATCACGCGAAGTCTGGATGCAATAAGGCATTGCCCAACAGGAACCATTGCCGTCAGTTCGGCACTTCCGCTATTTCCCGTGGCATGGGCAACCTGCCCGTGCGTCATCAAACCCGGTAACCTGCCCTCCAATTTTCCGATGAACACGCCCACGCTCGGCAAACCGCTCTTCGCCTCGAACAGGAGCTACACCGTCAGCGATGACTCCCGCATTCCGGAACATATCGAGACCACCGCAGAGCCCGGGCTCCAGTTCGAACTCGCAGGCCCACGCAAAAAGCTGTTCTTTGACGCGAAAGAAACGCGCGCCGGGATTGTGACGTGCGGAGGGTTGTGCCCGGGGCTCAACAACGTCATCCGCTCCCTGTTCCTCGAACTGCATTACGGCTACGGTGTCGCCGAGGTGATCGGCTTCCGCGGCGGCTACGGCGGGCTTGATCCATCGACAGGCGGAGAACCGGTGCGGCTCACCCCGCAACTCGTGGACGACATCCATCAAAAAGGCGGCACGATCCTCGGCACATCGCGAGGGCCCGTGGACATCAGCGCCGCCGTGGACAACCTCATCGCTCGCAGGGTGAACATCCTGTTCACGATCGGAGGCGACGGTACGCAGCGCGGAGCGAATGCCCTCTATCAGGAGGCCCGCCGCCGTGGCCACGCACTTTCGGTTGTCGGCGTGCCGAAAACCATCGATAACGACGTCGGATTTGTCTCGCGCACATTTGGATTTTCCAGCGCCGTTGAAGACGCCGTGCGCGTGCTTGCCCGTGCGCACACCGAGGCGAGGAGCGTGGCCGGCGGCATCGGGCTCGTAAAGCTCATGGGGCGCCATGCCGGATTCATCACCGCCGGAGCCACCGTCGCGAGCCAGGATGTGAACTTCGCGCTCATCCCCGAGGTCCCCTTCGGCCTCGACACGTTCCTCGCGGCGCTCAAGCAGAGAATGCTCACAAAATCGCACGCCCTCATCGCGGTGGCGGAGGGAGCCGGACAGAACCTGCTCGCGGCCGACGCCGGCATGCGCGATGACTCCGGCAATATCAAGCTCAAGGACATCGGCCCGTTCCTGCGTGAGCGCATCGAAACATTTTTCCGCAGCGAAGGAATCCCGGTCATCGTGCGTTACTTTGATCCAAGCTACGAGATCCGGAGCTGTCCCGCGAACTGCGGAGATGCGCTTCTCTGTGATCTCTACGCGCGTAACGCCGTCCACGCAGCCATGTCGGGGAGAACCGGCCTCATCATCGGATTCCTTCACGAGCGCTTCATCCACGTTCCCATCGAGCTTCTTGCAACCCACTCAAAACACCTGGACCCGGCCGGCACATGGTGGCGGTCCGTCCTTGCCGCCACCGGCCAGCCGGAACGGTTTGAGTAGAATCGTCCGAATATTTGCTTTTCCTGGCCGATACCCGGGAACATTGTAGCAAGCTTACCTCCCCTCCATGGACTTTCTCAGCTACTTCGCGCTTGGACTCATCATCTTTGTGATTCTCATTATTGCCTATGGCATGATCGCGATTCACGACATTCCCTACCACATCGCCCAGAAGCGGAATCATCCGCATCAGGACGCCATCCACACGGCTGGATGGGTCAGCCTTTTCACCCTGCATGCGATATGGCCGTTTCTATGGATCTGGGCGACATCCTATCACCCCGAGGGCGGCTACGCCGGACGCCCCTCGTCCATATTGCCGAAACCGGATGGCAAATCTGAAGGCGCGGACGACCGGATCGCCCGCCTCGAAGCCCGCCTGGCCGAAATCGAGAAGTCAGACAAACAAAAAAATCCCTGAGCCATGGAACTCCTGCTTATTCTGATCTACTCGGCGTTCGCCATCGCGATCTTCAAACTTTTTAAGATCCCGGTCAACGGGTTCAGCCTCCTCACGGCAGCGCTGGGAGGGGCAGCCATGATCGCCCTGCTCGTGCTGGCGATGAACTACAACCACCCCTTCAGTTCGGAAGGACGCTTCTATTTTGCAACGACCCCGATCACGCCCACGGTGGGAGGACGCGTCATCGAGGTTCCGGTGACCCCGAACACGCCGCTCAAGGCTGGCGATGTGCTTTTCAAGATCGAGCCGGAGAGATACGAGAACGCCGTGAAGTCCAAGGAAGCCCAGCTCGCGGACGCAGCCCAGACGGCAAAGCAGCTAAAGTCTGCCGCCGAAACGGCGAAGCAAAATTCGGACGCTGCCGCGTCCGCCCGCAATGCCGCCAAGGACCTTTACGACCGCTCGAAGCCGCTGGTGGAGAAGGGGGTCATTTCGCAGCTTCAATTCAAGCAGACCGAGGAAAAGTATTTCGCCGCGCAAAGCCAGGCACAAGCGGCTCAGGCCGAGGCTGAGCGGGCCGCGCTGGAATCCGCCGCCGCCATCGAGGGGGTCAATACCGACGTCGCACGCATTCAGGCCGAGCTCGACAGCGCCCGCTACGACCTGGAGCAAACGGTGGTGCGCGCCCCGACCGACGGCGTCGTCGTCCAGCTTTTCCTGCGTCCCGGAATGTATGCCGTCCCCATGCCCATGCGGCCCGTGATGGTCTTCATGCATAGCGAGCAGGCCGCCTTTGCCGGTGCCTTCCTGCAAAACAGCTCCCAAAGAATCATCGAAGGCTCGGATGCGGAGGTGATCCTGCCCGCCGTTCCCGGCCGCTTTTTCAAAGCCAAAGTCACAAGCGCGGGGGCCTACATCCCCCAGGGCCAGCTCCTGCCCAGCGGAACGCTGGTCGATCCCGAACAGATCAAGGGCGATGGACGGGTTATCGTGGGCATCGAATTTGAAGAGGATCTTTCCAAATACCAGATTGTTCCGGGCAGCGTGGGTAGCGTGGCCATCTACACCCACCACATGCACCACCTCGGCATGCTGCGCAAGGTGCTGCTCCGCATGAAATCCTGGATGAACTTCATCTTCAGCGACGGGCATTGAGCCTCCCGTTTTGACGCCGGTCACGCTTCCGTGAATGTCCGGTCGTTTCCTGCTGTTCAAAATCCTCAGCTATGGTAGGAGCAAATGCCGACCAATTTCGGGGGCAAACAAAAAACTATTTATATTATGAGTGAAAAGAAAAAATTCCGGGCCGGAGTTCTGTTCGGCGATGAGGTGAAAGAAGTTCTGGACTACGCGAAGGCGAATGAATTCGCCCTGCCTGCCGTGAACTGCATCAACACGAATTCCGTCAACGCCGCGCTCGCAGCGGGCCGCGAGGTCAACTCGCCGATGATGATCCAGTATTCGAACGGTGGAGCCCAGTTCTTCATCGGAAAAGGCGTGAGCAAGGAAAACCAGCTCGGCCCGATCCTCGGGGGCATCGCCGGCGCCCACTACGCGGACGCGGCAGCAAAAGCCTACGGGGTTCCTCTCATCCTGAACACCGACCATTGCGCCAAGAAGCTTCTTCCCTGGGTGGACGGCATGCTGGCCGCCAGCGAAGAGCAGTTCGCGAAGACCGGAGCTCCGCTCTACAGCTCGCACATGCTCGATCTCTCGGAAGAGCCGATCGAAGAGAATATCGAGATCTGCTCGAAATACCTCGCCCGCATGAGCAAGCTCGGCATGACTCTCGAAATCGAACTCGGCGTCACCGGCGGCGAGGAAGACGGGGTTGATAATTCCGGCGTGGACGAATCCCGCCTCTACACCCAGCCCGAGGAAGTCGCACTCGCCTACGAGGCGCTCCTGAAAATCAGCCCGAACTTCACGATCGCGGCCGCCTTCGGAAACGTCCACGGGGTCTACAAGCCCGGCAACGTCAAACTCAAGCCCGTCATCCTCAAAAACTCGCAGGACTTCATTCAGAAGAAATTCGGCACGGGCGCGAAGCCTGTGAATTTCGTCTTCCACGGCGGATCCGGATCCACCCGCGAGGAAATCCGCGAAGCGCTCAGCTACGGGGCCGTCAAGATGAACCTCGACACCGATCTCCAGTGGGCGTTCTGGGACGGGGTTCGCGGCTACGAAGCAAAGAACCACGACTTCCTGCAGGGCCAGATCGGCAACCCGACCGGCCCGGATGCTCCGAACAAAAAATACTACGATCCCCGCGTGTGGCTCGGTGCCGGTGAAGCCAGCTTCACCAAGCGCCTCGTCGCCTCGTTCGAGGACCTGAATTGCGTCGGACGCAACGCCGCCTAAATTCCCTCACCGAAACCAAAAAGGGCGCTTCCCGAAAGGAAGCGCCCTTTTTTTGTTTGTCGACGAAGTCGAGCCGGCTCCCAGGGCCCTCATCGATCAAATTCTACCGGAAGGCCACGAGCATGGTTCCTTGCAATTTGCGCTAGAGGTTCTTGTCGGCCCACACCGCGACGATTATGTCGCGGGAATAAGTGCCCCGGTCCGCGAACTCCCCTGGAAACGCACCCTGAGCGACGAGTCAGAGCGATCACCGCTCCGCATCACCGGCTCGCCGAGTCAGGCAGGATGAACCATCGATCCGCTGGTCTGCATAGCTCCATCCGCCGCCGGCCATACAAAACTTTGATGCGGCCGCATCAAAGTTTTGTACGCTCTAGCAATCGGAACGGACCACGCGGGATTATTCCCTGATCGGGCACGGGTAATCTCAAGACCGGGAAATGATAGGATTTACGCCTTGAGCTTCGGCACATCCACCCATGCGCGCTTGGCCCAGGACTCGATGCCCAGCTCGGCGAGTTGGACGCCTTTGGCTCCCTGGAGCAAGGTCCACGGGAACGGTTCGTCGAGAACGATGTGGCGCAGGAACATTTCCCACTGGACCTTGAAAGCGTTGTCGTATGGCTCCTGTTCGGGCACCTTGCTCCAGCCTTCGTAGAAATTGATCGGCTGGGCAATATCGGGATTCCAGACCGGTTTCGGCGTGTTGCCGTAGTGCTGGATCCAGCATTCGCGGAGGCCGCAGACCGCGGAGCCGTGGGTGCCGTCCACCTGGAGGGTCAGGAGGTCGTCGCGGCGCACCCGCACATTCCAACTCGAGTTGAAGTGGGCGATGACGCCGCCTTCGAGTTCGAACGTCGCGTAGGCCGAATCGTCCGCCGTGCATTTGTAGGTCTTCCCCTGTTCGTCCACACGTTCTGGGATGTGGGTCGCCCCGAGGCAGCTCACGGATTTCACTTCACCGAACAGATTGTCCAGCACGTAGCGCCAATGGCAGAGCATATCGACGATGATCCCGCCGTCATCTTCCTTGCGGTAGTTCCAGCTCGGGCGCTGGGCGGGGATGTTGTGGCCTTCGAAAACCCAGTATCCGAACTCGCCTCGGACGCTCAGGATTTTTCCGAAGAACCCCTGTTCCTGGAGCCGCTTGATTTTCAGCATGCCCGGCAGCCAGAGCTTGTCCTGCACAACGCCGTTTTTCACGCCGGCGGCTTTTGCTGTCTTATAAAGGTCGAGCGCGCTCTCCACCGAAACGGCGGTCGGCTTCTCGCAATAGACGTGCTTTCCGAGGGCGACCGCCTTCTTGACCGCGGCGGCACGGCGTCCGGTGGTCTGCGCGTCGAAGTAGATGATGTTCTTCGGATCGGCCAGCGCCGCGTCCAGATCCATCGTCCACTTGACCCCGGGATCCATCGCGGCAAGCTGGGTGAGTTTGGCTTCGCTGCGTCCGACCAGGATCGGCACCGGCATGATGACTTCCTCCGGGCTGACTTTCACCCCGCCCTGCTTGCGGATCGCGAGAATCGAGCGGATGTAGTGCTGGTTGGTTCCCATGCGTCCCGTGACGCCGTTCATGATGATTCCGACTTCGTGCGTTTTCATAAATGTGTTTTTTGAAACCACTAATGGCCACTAAGGATCACTAAATTACCGGCGGAAAACATGGGGTGACCCGCGCTATTTGTGATCAGTATTTTAGTGCAGCTTAGTGTTCTGTTTAGTGGTTGATACTTTTGATCAGGGTTTTTCCGTGCGTTGCGGGCGGGCACCTTCAGGAAGGGCGGGCGCCTCGATTCCTGCCTTCGGGAGCGTGCCATCGAGTTCCTGCCGCCAGTGGGCGACGTCCCCGGCCGGCCCGTAGCAATAGATCATGCGCAGCGGGGTGGATCCTATGTTGGTCATCTGATGAAAAACACCCGGTGGGATGTAAACCATCTGGCCGCTGGTGAGTGTCTGGCGTTCCTCACCGAGACACATTTCTCCGGTTCCCTCGACAATGAAGTAAACTTCCTCCTGCTCCTGGTTGTGCCAGGGGACCTGCCCGCCATCGGGGTCCAACGTCACGTTGCCGATGGAAAAGTTCTTTGCCTGGATCGGGGCCACACCGCCGGCGAGGTTTTGTGTGCGGCGACGGGCGGGATACCGGCGGCCTTCAATTTTGGAGAGATCGGAGATGGTCATGCTCAAGTTTTCAGTTTTCGGTGTTCAGTTTTCAGCAAATCAGACTCCGCCAAAGAATGTGTAGTAGGGTTTGTTCTCGGCGAGGCGTTGGATATAGAGGGCGAGTTCGCGGGCGTGGTAGTCGCCCCACATCGAAGATTCGCCGCGGGGAATTTTGCTTCCTTCCGGAATATGGTCCCATCCGTTCGGGCGGTGGTAGATCGAATGCAAAATCAATCCCTGGTGGCCCGGATCGGTTGAGAGGTAAGGTTCGGAGAGCACGGTCTTCGCGGTGGTCAATCCCGCCTGCCAGTATCTGTCGCCCCGCTGGTCGCCCCTGCTCTGCAAATACCGGCCAAGGCGCAGCAACCCTTGCGCCGCAATGGCGGCCGCCGAGCTGTCGACCGGCTCAAAATCATTTTCGATCCGGGCGGGCCGGTTCAGAAAATCCGGGATTCTATACAATTGCGGCGCTCCGGTGTCCCAATACGGAATACCGTCGGTTGGGGTATTGCCGATGTAGAAATCGCACGCCGCGAGCGCCGGACGCAGGAGCATGGACTCGATCGCGGACCGTCCGCCGAAGGCATCGAGTTCGGCATCGGGCAGAGTGGCAATCCACTCGAGTTGCTCGGGGTAACCGGCGATGATCCAAGCCAGCCCGCGAGTCCATGTAGTGAACGGGGAAAAGCCCTGCTGGGAGTTCGGGCAGCGGAAGCTTCCGTCGTTCATGTTGAAGATACTCTCGTGGGCGACCCGGCCACGGATGTCGTAGAAGTCGCGTCCTTCCCCGTAGAAGACTGCAAAATCGGCCGTGGTGCGGGCATGTTGGAGCAGCCGGTCGAGAAGCGAGATCTTCAGATCCTTTTCGCCCATGAGAACGTGACCGAGCTTGTGCGAAACAGCCATCGCCCGCAGGGAACGGATCGTGTCCGCGAAAAGCGAGTGGGGACCATTGAAGGAATAGATATACCCTCCCCCGGAAGCCGTTTTCGACCACCTGGCCGCCTGCACGGCTCCGGTGCATTTGAGCGCGAGCTCGTAAAAGTCCTTCCCGCACGGGTCGTAAGGCATGCGTCCCTCGACCATCAGGCGGAGAAGATTCCCATAGGTGGAAACATTGTTGAACCCGTGATCGTGCACCCCGATGTGGGTGATGTGATGGGCCATCCGCTCTCTCGTGCGATCCCGTCCGAGCGCAAGAAACCGCTCATCGCCGGTCGCGTCATACTGAAGGATTGCCGAACCATAGACGAACCCCTGGGTCCATTCGGTCCAGCCACGGGCAGTATACCGGCCTTTCACCGTGAACACCGGGGTAGCGGAACCGGGAACCTCCGCGGCGTCGATCGAAAGGATTTTTGGAGCCGAGGCCTCCCAGAGTTTTTTGATATCGGGAGCCAGATCGGCCGGCGTGAGGGATGGGTTGAGTGTGATCATCGGGAACTCCGCAACACTGACACAGTCCGGAGATTCCAGTTAGAGCAAAGCCCGATAGAATTAGCACATTTCCGATATTTTGTTGGCATAACCCCCCGCATGTGCCCATCCTGCGGGGATGCCCGCCCGTCTTTTTAAGGACCTGCTCTGGACGCGGCTCAACGCCCGTGCCGGATCCAGCGTTGTGCTGCGGCTGGAATTGCACCGGCATCTTCCTGAGACCGCCCGACTGGGTTCCCACTCTCACCCCCACTGGCAGGCGCTCGTCTACCTCTCCGGCCATGGTGTGCAGCAGGTCGGGCGCAGCCTCCATCCGATTTCCGCCGGCTCGCTTGTCATCCTCCCCCCCGGCTCGAAGCATTCCTTCAGGCGCGAGGCCAGCCAGCCCCCCCTTTGCCTCATGCTGGACTTCCGGGCTCCATGGCAGAAACGCTTCGCGGTGCGCTCGCTGGCCGCCTTTGAAATCGCGAGGGTGAGATCCGTGCTCGCGGACATGGCCCGACTGAATGATGACAAACGAATGCCGGACCAGATCGGTCGCGCCGCCCTTGCCCTCCGTCTGCTCGCACAGATCAGCGAAGCATCAGGCTGGTATCCGAGATCTGTCCACCCGTCGGCCCTGACGGTTTTGCACCAGGTTCAGAAGCTCCTGGAAAAGGACGCCAAGCCGAAAACGGTGGCTGCCGCGCTAGGGTATCATCCGGACTACCTGAGCAGGCTGGTGCGCGCGGAGACCGGGCTCGGGCTGGGTGGACTTGCGGCGCAGGTCCGGCTCCAGAGGGTGCAAAAACTTCTCCGCGAACACGACCTCGTCCGCGACGCCGCAGCCGGGGCGGGGTTCTTCGACCAGAACTATTTTTCCCGCTGGTTCAAAAAGCAAACCGGCCGGACACCCCTGCAGTGGAAGGCCGGCCGGGCAGGCCGCTAGCCCAAATGCTGTTCGCTGAAAAAGGGAGCGAGGGCATCCTGCCCTCCATCGTTCAGGTTCGCGGGCGGGACGCCAATAGTGTTCGGCATGGGAAGTGCTGATATTTGAGCACT
>CAZRIL010000005.1:0-5129 GCA_964600115.1 uncultured Chthoniobacter sp.
ATATCGATATCGAATTCCTTCGGGCGCTTCTCGACCTTGCCCCAGCGCTCCCGGCCGGAATTTCCTCGGGCTTGATCGTGATCGCTCTCGGCGGGCAGATAAACTCGCAGAGCTGGCAGGCCACGCAGCGCTCGCGCCCCCACTCGTCGGTGACCAGCGTGGGAGCCCCGCGATACCACTCTGGAAGACTCTCATCCCACTTCTGCTCAGGGTATTGCATTGTGACTTTGGTCCGCCCGGTCAGGCGGTTCAAAAAATGCTTGAGCGTGATGAACAGGCCGGCCGCTATCGCAGGCAGGTAAAGCCGCTCGGATATCGTGAGTTTTGGTCGTTGGACAGCAAGAGCCATACAGATGGGAATTAGGTAACAAGGTTCACCACGCCTTGACAACTGCGGACTCAAAAATCTCGGGGTGACCGCCCGCACGCAGGAAGGAATTCCCTTTTGTCCGGTTCCCCGCTAGGCTCCCGCCCCATGCGAATTCTTTCCGGCATCCAGCCTTCCGGCACCCCCCATCTGGGCAACTATTTCGGCATGATGAAGCCCGCGATCGAGCTGCAGGAGAAGGGTGACGCGTTCTATTTCATTGCCGACCTGCATGCCCTGACGACGGTCCAGGATGCGGCTGTGCTCCGGGCGAATGTGCGGGAGCTGGCGGTGGATTTTCTAGCCTGCGGGCTGGATCCTTCGCGTTCGGTCTTTTTCCGTCAGTCGGATGTCCCCGCGGTGACCGAGCTGGCCTGGATCCTGAGCACGGTGACGCCGATGGGGCTGCTCGAGCGATGCCATTCGTTCAAAGACAAAACCGCCCGCGGCTTCGCAGCGTCCCACGGGCTTTTTGCCTATCCGGTGCTGATGGCGGCAGACATCCTCATCTACGACAGCGACCTGGTGCCGGTCGGGCGCGATCAAAAGCAACACCTGGAGGTCACGAGAGACATCGCCGTGAAGATCAATGAGACGTTCGGCGAAATCTTCAAACTCCCGGAGCCGAGCATCCGCGAAGATACGGCGATCGTCCCCGGGCTGGACGGCGCCAAGATGAGCAAGAGCTACGGAAACACGATCGAGATCTTCGCGCCGGAAAATGTCCTGAGAAAGAAGGTCATGGGCATCAAGACCGACTCCACCCCGGTCGAGGCCCCGAAGCCGGTCGAGAATTCCTCGATCCTCGGGCTCTACAAACTCGTGGCCTCGCCAACCGACTATCAGGCGATGGAGGCCGACTTCATCAACGGAGGAGTCGGCTACGGGGATCTGAAAAAACGTCTCTTTGCCGGGATCTGGGAATTTTTTTCCGCCCAGCGGGCGCGGCGCTCCGAAATTTTGGCCGAGCCGGATCTCGTGGAGCGCGTGCTCAGGGAAGGCTCCCTGAAAGCCCGCGTGGTTTCCGATTCCGTGATGGCCCGGGTCCGCGGAGCGGTCGGTCTCTGATTACAGCCACCGGGAGCAGGACAAGAATCTTCTCCAATTTTTCCGCTGCGAAGAAATCTGTCCTGCACCCGCAGCTTCCTGCGGATTGAAAATCCGCTTGACGATTGCGTGGGCGTCGAAATGGTTGATGCAGATCAAAAAAGCGACGCGCAATTTCACCTGACATGAAAGCGAATCATCTCAAAACGATTTCCTGCTGTGCCGTTCTGTTGGCCGGGAATTTTGGCATACTGCGCGCGCAGGCCCCAGCATTAAACCCCCTGTCCGGCTACACAGGTTTCCAAGAGCAGTATTCCATCCCCTATTCCAACAGCCCGGGGTATGGCACGGCGTCACCGGGGGCATCAACGGTAGCCATCGATATTCTGGGCACCACGCACGATATCATTTTGGACACCGGTTCCCGTGGATTGTATGTGAGCGCAAATATGCTGCCCACCGGCTACACTCCCACCGGCGTGGCGGGAGACCTTTACCTCAGCAGCAGCAAGCGGCTCTTTCAAGGCACATGGGCGGATCTGACGATCAGTTTCCCGCAGGCGATCGCTGTGGGCGGAGTGACCGGGGCGGCGCAAGCCACCCTGCCCGTGCTGGTGGCGCAGTCAATCACGGCTCAGGGCGGCCCCGCCACGTTTCAAACACAAATTGCCTCCGGAAACGTGACGCTCACCAACAGCACGCTTGTCCCGTTCTCCGGCAGCACCCTGACCTTGCAACCCGGCCAGGTGGCAGCCTATGCCGACAATATCGGCATCCTGGGAACCGCGTCGAATTTTGGAGTGGCCATAGACCCCTCCGGAACGAGCACCAGCCCCAACAACACCGATCAATACAACCAGCAGTATAACGCCTTTCTCAACTTTGACCAAATGAAGGCCGGCACGATGCGGGCCGGTTACACCCTCGGACAATCCGGGGTGCATGTGGGATTGACGGAAAGCACGACCGGCTTTGCCTACACCAACCTCATACCCACCGGCCTGGCGCAGGTGCCCGGCAGCCCGCCCGATTGGCAAATTCCCACCGGAACGGTGGTTTACGGGGGCAACACCTCGGCCACTGGCCGTATCCTGGTGGATGTTGGGATCGACAACGGCTACTTGACACTTCCTGAAGGGGGCAGTGGAAACGTGGCCGGAGACTACACCGTGAATTTGCTGAATTCGAATGGGGCGGTCAGTTTCGAGGTCAATAACCAGCCAGGCAATCTCCTCAGCCCCTCTTACACGGAGTGGTCGGCTTATGATCAGGGCAATAGTAATCCGTTCAGCGAAAGCCAACCGCCCGTGGGCACGCAATTCTTGAATACCGGCCGCAACGTTATTAACGGATTCGACCTGGTCTACGACGGAGCCGGAGGTTTGTTTGGCTTGAAACCGAATTCTGTGGTGCCGGCTTCGAACATGACGTTCACCGCCGGCTATTATCCTTCCCCAATCCCCGAACCCTCAGCCGGAATTCTGGCCGCATTGTCTGCGGTCATACTGTTTGGCTGGCGGTTGAGCCGCCGAAATGTGGAATCACTGAAGACGGCGGCCAGCGCAAAACAGGAAGTAAAGGCGTCCCGCCTGTGAAGGACGTCGCGTTGATGGATTCAAAGCGCAATTGCGCAGCCCCGGAAATTGCTACCAATCCCGCGCCGGCTGGTTCATGGCCTGGGTGTCGAAATTGCCTTCCCGCTCGTTGCTTCCGCCGCCTTCCTCGTCGTTGAAATCCGATCCCTCCGCGACAAAGGCCACCGTTTCGTAGGACGGAGTTCCCTTGCCGCCCTTATCGCCGGGAGTTTCAGTGACCGCCGCCGCCATCGCCCGCGCTTGCTGGAGCAATGCCATCGCCTGTTCGCTCGACGCTGCAAGGCGGCTTTTCATTGAGGGGCCGCCGGGTTGAGAGCCGGGCTGCGAGCCAGGCTGAGACCCCGGTTGCGAGCCGGGTTCCGACCCTGGCTCGCCTTTCGCCGCCATGGCGGGATCCCCTGGTTTCTTGCCCGCTTCCGACCCTGGCTCACTTCCCTTGCCCGCGTCTTCCCCTTCGCCGGGTTTTTGTTCGCCGAGGAGTTTCGCGGCCGCTTCCATTCCCGCCTTCGGCTGATCCGCCGGTTCCCCGTGTTCTTCGAGCAACTGACTGGCCTTGGCAAAATCCCCCAGCGCGTCTTCGAGGGTGGCAACCGCCTTGTCCGGCGATTTCTCGAGAAGGCCCTTGCCCTCGTCGAGTTTTCCGTCTCCGGTTTCTTCGAGCGACTCCGCCAGTTTCAGCGCATTGTCCTCCCGCTTCTCCTGCAACCCGACGTCGTCCGGGTTGAGTGCGGTCGCATTCGTATAGGCTTCATCCGCGCGCCCGCGGTGCAGAGCATCGGCCTTGGCCTTGGCCATTCTCTCGGCCTGCGCAACGGCCGCGTCGCCCTGCTCTTCGAACATCTCCGCGAGCTTGCCCTGGGTGTCCTGCAAAAGTTTCTGCGCCTCCACATTTCCGGCGTCGGCCTGCAGCGCCTCCTCGAACAATCCAACGGCGGACTCCAATTTCTCCACGGCCTGCGGCGGCAGCTTTTGCTTCCCGGCTTCAGCCAGGGCCTGCTCGCCCAGTTTCTGCAGGATCAGCGACGAGAAGCGAACCGCCTCGTCGAGCTTCTTCGTGAGGACGTCCGATCCGGGACGCACGGCGAGGCCGTCACGAAAGGCGTTTTCGGATTCGCGGACGGCCATGAGGGCCGCGTTGAATGTGCCCTGACGGCCATTTCCTCCACCGGCGACGGCCTTCTCGTAGGAAGCGCGGGCATCTGCCAGCCGGGTGCTTCCCAGGTCGGTGAGATTGTCGACCAGCACGGCTTCGGAGGATTGGCGCAGGTCGCGTGCTTTGGCATTTTTCGGATCGAGATTCAGCGCCTCCTCGAGCTCTCCCCGCGTCGTCATGAGCATGCGGATGCGATCTGCGGCGTGCTTGACGCTGCGCGCCGAGGCCATTTGCGCTTCCGCCTTGTCGACAATCAGTGACACCAGGCCCTCCCGGGCCGGGCGTTGATTCGCCTCCGCGATTTTCTGACCCGGAACACGATTGAGCGAAGCCTGATAGATTTGGTAGGCCCGTCGAAAATGATCGATGGCCAGATCGCGATTCCCGCCGAGCTGGGACTTCCCTTTGTGCGCCTCGATATTGCCGAGCTGAGCGAGGATCAACGCGCGCAAACCGTCATCCCCGGCGGCGAGGTCGGCCTGCTCGAAATACCCCTGTGCCTTTTCATAGTCCGCCTCTGCGTAATAGGTCAGACCCACGTTGTAGGCAAGATAGGGGTCTCCAGGTTTCGCCTGCAACGCGCGTTCGAGAATTCCGCGCGCCTGCGAAAATTTTTCTGCGGCCATTGCGGCATTCGCCTCCGCCAGCGCTCCGGACTCAGGCAGCTTCGCATCGCCTCCGGCCGCACAGGCAAACGAGCCCGCGAGGACGAGAACCGCAATCACCATTGCCGTAAGGAAAATCTTCATGGGGAGGTTAGGATGGCGCTCGTGCGGACCGGTTGGGCCTTCGCGCGCACCAGCATTTCAAAAATCAGGCTCAGCAGGGCTAAAGTCAACGGGATCTGGTAGAGTTCGATCGCATTGGGGGGGAAGTCATCCGGGCTCGCATCGCCCTGCGGTTTTATCTGCTCGCGGTAGAGATCGAAGAGCCCCTCGCCGTCGCTCCCGAAGTCCACATAGCGGCC
>CAZRIL010000005.1:5229-18812 GCA_964600115.1 uncultured Chthoniobacter sp.
CGCGATCGAAGTGCCGCCTGGCGGCACCGTCGCAGGTCCGATGGATTCGAGCACCAGCTCGAGCGCGGCGAAGTCATGGGTGAGCGGGGCGCGCAGGGCAGCCTCGTTGGTGAAAGCGATCAGCCCGATCCGGTCGCCGTGCGATTCCTTGACGAGTTGCCGCACGGCTTCCTTCGCCGCCTGCAACCGGCTGAACGAATCCGGATCGTCGTAGTTCTCGAAGTTGCGGTTATGGCGCATCGTCTTGGCGCCGGCGCCGGGTCCGCGCTTGATGAGCGAGCCCTCGAGTTTCGCCGTCTTCCGGCCGGCGGCCCGCTCGCGCCAGCCTTTCGTCGTCTCGACATCTCGCGCAAGCATGCTCTTCGAGGCATCGATGGCGATCATGAAATCCGCACCGACCCGCTCGCGAAGTTCCTTTTCCGAGGTGGCCGGCGCGAGATACGGCCGCGCTGCCGCCAACACGAGGAAAGCCAGGCAGAGCGCCAGGAAATACCTCTGCGGGATCCAGACCGCTTTCCGGCCCGCGCGTTCGCAGTAGCGCGGATACGCCTCGCCCAGAAAGCGCACCATCCGGCGATCCCTCCACCGGTCGGCCAGCAGGAAAAAGCCGTGGCACGCCAGCACAACAACAGGCACGAGGGCAAGCATCCAAGGATAGGCGAATTTCATGGGGCCCTCCGGAAGATGACCTGTGCCGTCATCATCTCCACAACCAGCAGCAACCCGCCAAGCGCGAGAAACCACAGGAAGAGTTCCTGATATTCCTGAAACCGGCGCTGTTCGATGCGTTTCGCCTCCAGGTCGTCGATCTGACTGTAGATCGACTTCAACGTAGCCGTATCGGTCGCCTGGTAAAACTGGCCCCCGGTTTCCTTTGCGATGCGGAACATCACGTTCTCCTGGTATTTGTTCGGTGGCAGGAGGTCCTTCATGATCCGGATCGTGTAAATACGCACCCCCTTGCTCTTGGCGTAGGCGGCGGCCTCGAGCGGGGGAACCCCGCGGTTGCTGAGCCCGTCCGAAACCAGAATGATCGTCTTGTCGCGATCGGGATTCTCCTCGAGATAATCGACGCTCAGGCAAATCCCGTCACCGACCGCGGTGCCCACGCCCGTCTGAATGTTATCGAGCACGCCCTTGATCCACTCCCGGTCGAGCGTGAGCGGACTGGCGAGGTAGGCGAATTTGGCAAATCCCGCAATGCCGAAGCGGTCATTTTCGCGGTCCTCCATGAAGATCTTGATCACCTCTATCAGCGCGTGCAGACGGGTGGCCCTTTTGCCATCCCATGAGTAATCGTTTGCGAGCATCGACTTGGAAAAATCCAGCGCCAGCATGATGTCGATGCCGTTGGCGTGGTCGGGCAAGGCACCATAGGGAACCTGCGGGCGCGCCAGCGCGAGAATGAACACAGCCACGATCACATACCGCAGCCAATGCCTGCCCCAGGCCCGCGGCGCACCGCGCGGCTTCCGGAGGGCTTCGGGCAAAAACCGCAGCGCGGCAAAGGTCACCGCGGGACGCGGGCGTTGTTTTCCGAGCAGATAAGCCAGCACCGGAATCAGAGCCAGCAGGAGCAGAAACCACGGCGCCGCAAAGCGCAGCAGGGCATGGGGCCCGGCGCTATCCATGAGGGGCCTCCGGGTCGGCCGCCGGTTCCGGCCGCTGGCGGGTAAGGCGCACAAAGTCCCCGACGTAGGCGATCCACGGCTGCAGCGCGTCATCCTGCAGGATCACAGTCGCGAATTTTACGAGATCAAACGTGTTCAGCAGGTCCACCACCGATTGGCTTTGGTCTGCGGGAAACAGATCGGATGGGCCGAGATGCCGCACGAATTCCCCTGTCGTCTGGTAGGGTGCGCGAATGTCAAAACGCTCGCAGATGTAGTCGCGCAGGATGGCCGCCAGTTCGATCGCCGCCTCCCGCTGGGTGAGACCCGCCAGGGCGGACTTCAGTGCGTGGAGGCGGCGAAGCGCAATCTCCGCTGGATCAGGCTTCGGCGTCGCGCCTCCCTCCGCAAGCGGTTTGCGCGGGCGGAACGTCAGATAGAGCGGAACCACCAGCGCGAGGACCGCGATTATCCCTGCCACGATCCACCACCAGGACAGCCCGCCCGCGGGAGGCGCTAGGACGAGGTTCAGGTCCTCGACGAGCTCCGGGAGGGTGACGTTGGCCTGGGCGATCATGCGATTTTCCGCGTCATTTCGGCGGAAAGAAAATGCGCCATCCGCGCGAGGTAAACCTCCCCCGTTTCGACCTCGAGGTATTTGACTCCCGCCCGGCGCAGCGTCCGCCTCACGCCCTCCTGGTGCTCGTGGGCATTGCGCGCGAACTCGCGGCGGACCTCTTCGCGGCTCGTATTCACCTCCACCATTTCGCCGGTCTCCGGATCCTGCAGGACCATCCATCCGCCGTCGGGGAGTTCGAGCTCAGCGCGGTCGCGCAGCACGAACGCCGCCAGGCTGTGACGCTGGTTCGTTATGGTCAGCGTGCGCTGGAATTCGTCGCTTTTAAAATCCGAGATCAGAAAAACCATCGCTCTCCGGTTCTGGATCTTGTTCAGGTAGCGTAGCGCCTCCCCGATCGATGTGCCGACGGACTCCGGACGATGAAAGAGGATCGTCCGCAGAATATACATCACGTGCTCCTGCCCCTTGGCCGGGGGGATGAACTTTTCCACTTTGTCGGAGAAGGCCAGCAGCCCGATGCGGTCGTTGTTTTTTGTCGCGCTGAAGGCCAGGGTTCCGGCCAGCTCGGCCGCCAATTCGATCTTGCTCTGGGCGCGCGTGGAAAAATGCCCGGAGGCGCTCAGATCGACAACGATGATAAACGTGATCTCGCGCTCCTCAAGATAGCGCTTCACGTAGGTCTGGCGCATACGGGCTGTGACATTCCAGTCGATCCTTCTCACGTCGTCGCCCGGCTGATACGGGCGGACATCGTCGAAGTCGATACCGCGACCCTGAAAGATCGAGGCGTGTTCGCCGCTGAACAACTGCTGGGAAAGCAGGCGCGTCTTGACCTCGAGCTGGCGGATCCGCTTAAGCCACGACCACGGCAACATTGTTGTCTCCTCGTTGTATGGATCTTCTCATCTTCGCGCCCGGCGGGTCTGCCCGCCGGACATTTGTTTCGCTCAGGGCACGCGCACGTTCTCGAGCAGCGCCGTGACGATGTTCTCGCGCGTGACTTCGTCGGCAGAAGCTTCGAAGGACGGGATGATGCGGTGGCGGAGCACGTCCATGGCGATGGCCTTGACATCATCCGGCGTGACATAGCCCCGCCGCTGCAGGAACGCATAGCCCTTGGCGGCCAGGGTGAGGTTGATCGTCGCCCGCGGGGAAGCCCCGATCCTCACATACGCATGCATGTCAGGCACGACGCTCTTTATGTTGCGCGTGGCCATGACGAGATCGACGATGTAGTTCTCGATCTGCTCGTCGACGAAGATCTGGTCGATCAGACCCTGCAGGCCGAGGATCGTCTCCGGATCAATCACAGGATCGATCGGGTGCGACGGATGGGTGCGGGACATCCGCCGGAGGATGCCAAGTTCCTCTTCGCGGTCGGGGTAGCCGACCACGACTTTCAGCATGAAGCGGTCCATCTGCGCCTCTGGCAGCGGATACGTGCCTTCCTGTTCGATCGGGTTTTGTGTCGCCAGCACGAGAAATGGCGCCGGCAACCGCAGCACCGAGTCTCCGATGGTGACACGGCGCTCCTGCATGCCTTCGAGCAACGCGCTCTGCACCTTCGCGGGCGCCCGGTTGATTTCATCAGCCAGCAGGATGTTGGCAAAGATCGGGCCCGTGTGCGTCGTGTATTCCCGCGTCTCCGGATTATAGATCAATGTCCCGACGATATCCGCCGGCAGGAGGTCGGGCGTGAACTGGATTCGCTTGAACGAACAGGAAATCGACTCCGCAAGCGCGTTCACCGTCGAAGTTTTTGCCAGCCCCGGCAGACCTTCGAGCAGGACGTGTCCGTTGGCCAGCAATCCAACGAGCAGACGGTCGATCAGGTTGTCCTGCCCTATGATGCGTTTGTGAATCTCCCCATAGATCCGGTCAAGCCATCCCGAGCTCTGCTGCACCTGCTCGTGGACCCGGGCCACGGCCTCATCTTGACTCACGGCCTCGCTCATGGGAAATGCTGTTCTTTTGGGGTTTTCATACTCTGGGTAAACACCGGAGCCGACCAAATGACTCGCCGATTTTGATACGTTTCACAATGTGGAGCTGAATTTCAACTTGCTTCCCTCCCAGACAACACGAGCTCGCACGTCCTGCGCGGGAACGGATTTTGTGCCAAAATCGCGCCCGCAAAGACAAAAGGTTTCCGGACTGATCATGACTGCCTCCGCAAAGTGGTCGGGCTCTGAGCCTTGCCATCGCGGCGAGATACCCTGCTTGCCATCACGGGAACGGCGTGCATCATCCCGATGCCATGGGACGTTTGAAAATCGGAGTTTTGGGGTCGGGAAAAGGGTCGAATTTCCGCGCGATCCTGTCGGAGATCGAGGCCGGCCGGCTGGACGCGGAAGCGGTGGTTGTTTTGTCCGATGTGGAGGATGCCGGCATCCTGGATCTCGCCCGCGCAGCCGGGATTCCCGCCCATGTGATCCGCGAGCCGAAGTTCCGCACGAAGCTCTCGCAGGAAGTTGAAGCCGGCGTCGTGGAGACGCTCCGGATGGCGGGGGCAGAACTGATCGTCCTGGCGGGCTACATGCGCATGGTGAAGGCCCCGCTTCTGGAAGGTTTTCCCCGTCGCCTGATTAACATCCATCCGTCGCTCCTGCCGGCATTTCCCGGCCTCGAATCCTGGCGGCAGGCGCTCGAAGCGGGCGTCGGGAAGACCGGCTGCACCGTGCACTTTGTGGATGCCGGGATGGACACGGGCGAGATCATCGCGCAGGCCGAGGTGCCGGTTCTGCCGGGGGACACCGCGGAGTCGCTGCATGCGAGGATCCAGGTCGAGGAGCATAAACTTTACCCGAGCGTTGTGGCGCGGTTTGTCTCGGGGGAGTTGCCATGAGCAAATTCCGGCTCTGGGATCTCAACACCGAACAGCAGCGCGCGGCCACCCACGAGTCCGGGCCGCTCCTGATCCTGGCCGGCGCGGGCACGGGAAAAACCCGGACGATCGTCGCGCGGATCACCTGGCTTGTCTCGCAGGGAGTCCCGCCCTCGGCCATTCTCGCGGTCACGTTCACGAACAAGGCCGCCCGCGAAATGAAAGAGCGTATCGCGGGCATGCTGGATTCCGTGAAGGCCGCCGAGATCACCGCGAGCACGTTCCATGCTCTCTGCGTAAGGATCCTGCGCACGGATGCCGACAAGCTCGGCTACAAAAACAACTTCAGCATCTTCGACCAGGGCGACCAGCTCGGGCTCATCAAGAAGGTCATCAACCGCGTGACCTCGCAGGACGAAAAAGTCGATCCCGGGATCGCGCAGAACATGATCAGCAAGGGGAAGAACAATGGCTGGAACGCCAACGAGGAGACCCCGATCGGATCGGTCTTTCTTCGATACAACCGCGAACTCCGCGCGCTCAACGCGATGGATTTCGATGACCTTCTCGTCCAGGCTGTGAAGCTGCTCGACGAGCATCCGGGCGTCCGCGAAAAATGGCGCTCGAGGTTCAGCCACATGTTGGTGGATGAGTTCCAGGACACGAACAACCTGCAGCTCCGGCTCGTGAGCCTGCTGGCATCCGACGATCCCCCGAACGTCTGCGTGGTCGGCGATGACGACCAGAGCATCTACGGATGGCGGGGAGCCGAGGTCTCGAACATCCTGGAGTTTGAAAAGCATTTCCGCGACCCGGAGATCATCCGGCTTGAGCAAAATTACCGCAGCACGAATGCGATCCTCGGCGCCGCCAACCGCCTGATCAAAAACAACCCGCGCCGCCGTGGAAAGAACCTCTGGAGCCCGCAGGAGGGCGGGGACCCGGTCCATGTGGTCAGCGTGCCGGACGACAAAAAGGAAGCGGAGTTCGTGGTGAATGAGATCGGCGCCCTGCGGACCGCCCACAATATTCCCTGGGAACACTTCGCGATTGCCTACCGGATGAACGCGCAGTCGCGCCTGCTCGAGGAATGCCTCCGCAGGCTCCGGATTCCCTATCGCCTTGTCGGAGGAAAGAGCTTTTTCGACCGCCGTGAGGTCAAGGACGTGCTCGCAACGATGGCCTGCCTGATCAATCCGTCGGATGATGTCGCGCTTCTGCGCATCATCAACACGCCGCCGCGCGGGATCGGCACAACAACGGTGGAGCTCGCGCTTGAGCACAGCGCGAAGGCGCACAAGAGCCTCTTCGACACGCTCACAGCCCCGGAGTTCGCGGAGCAGGTCTCGCGCAAAACGGCCGCGGCGATCCGCAGCTTCGGCGACGAGCTCGCATCCCGGCGCATCCACCTCCTCACGCCCGGCGCCGACGCCGCCCACATCGTCTCGCAATTTCTCGGTGAATCGGGATTCTTTGACGATCTCAAGCGTTCCTGCAAAACACCGGAGGAAGCGCTCAACCGCGAGGGCGGAGCGAGGGAAATCCTCCGGGCGCTGACCGAACACCAGAAGCGTTCCAACTCCGGGCTCCAGGGATTCCTCGACGAGATGACGCTCGACCGCGAGCGCGATGAGGACAAAAAGGATGAGGCGAAAGGGGTCACCCTCATCACCCTCCATGCCGCGAAGGGCCTCGAGTTTCCGCACGTGTTTCTCCTCGGGGCGGAAGACGGGCTGATCCCCCACGAACGCTCAAAATCCGAGGGCACGGTCGATGAAGAGCGCCGGCTTTTCTATGTCGGCATCACCCGCGCAATGAAATCCCTCACGATCACTCACTGCCTGAACCGGACAAAATTCGGCACCGCGATGTATTGCCGCCCGAGCCCGTTCCTTCAGGAGATCGAGGGGGATGGGGTGCTCGTCGAGAGCTACGAGGAGATCGTCAATAAGCCGGTCGCGGAGGAGGACATCGCCGCCTCATTCGCCTCGCTGCGCGAAATGCTCGCTAGGGATTAGTGCGGTTCACCAGATGATGCGGACGTGGCAAGGTAAGGAATCCATACGCATCCTCGCAGAAGCACAACGACGCCGATTTCTAGATCGTCATAGCACCCAAAGAAACGCAGGGCTCAAAATGAGGGCCTCGCTTACAAGCTCTCGCGGGCAGCCACAAGGTAGGCGGTGATTTTTTGCGTCTCCTGTTCGCGAAGGCCGGAACGGTCCGCCATGAGAAGCACATTGGCTCTCCATTGTGCAGGGGTGTATTTCACGATAGGTTCCAGTGAGTGACAGCTTGTGCAGCGCGCGGCAAGAAGGCTTCGCCCGGCCGCAAGAGTTTCGATGGTATCGCCGTTAGCCGCTGCCGCTTTCGTCATTTGCGGGCTTATGGCCGGAGCCCCTGACTTCATCGCCTCGCAACCATCGAGGCTGGCCACAAGCAACACGAAAAACAGAACGGTTCGAATGCGTGTCATGCGGCTTCCTCAGAAGTGAAATCCGAAAATCGTCCTGAGCTGGAAATCCGGCTCATCAGCGATTCCTGTCGCCTGCACGAGCGCTGTCGTTGTGAGGTAAAAGCGATCATAACGGAGGGAGGCATTCGGACCCACATAGACAATGGAATCCCCGGCCTCGGACCAGTCGGAAAAGTCGATCTCATGCAGAAATTCCCCACCGACCAGAAAATAGGGCGAGAACTGGTAACTCGCACCAAAAGTCTGTTCAAAAGTTCCCTTGCGTTCATTGAAAAATCCGAATCGGTCCCCCTCCCATTCCGCTTCAAGTGTAGCATTGTAGGCAACAACAAATGGACCGAAATTTTTCTGGAGGATCAGTTTCCCTTCGAGTTCCAGCTTTTGATCCCCCAGCTTCAATTCCGCATAAACCGCTGAACCGATGAAGTCAGTGACCGGATTCGTCAGGTTGTAGATGAGTTCCACAGCGCTATCCTGGTAAACGGCGTGAGCCCCATCCTCTCCTCCTGCCACTTTGTCGAGAACCGACCAATCGGCGACGTAGACACCCAACTGCAACTTGTCCGTCAGACCGAATTCAATTTCATGGCGAAAATCGAACGTGTTTCCCCGGCTTCCCTCTTCCCGCTGGGCTTTCCAGGTAACCCAGTTCTCGATTTCAATTTCCCCTCTCGCCGCAGTTGTCGCTTCATATACATAGGTGAATCGACGTTCTCCACCTTTTGCAGTATCCGTAATAATCAGCGCATTAACGGTTAGCAAAAGAATCGTGACAAGGGTTGTTCTGTTCATGTGGCTTATTGATTGTGAGACGCATTCTCATATACGACGAAAAACGAAGTGAAAAGGATTATTTATTCTTAAGGATTCCTTTGGGGCACTTTTCGCTCTCAAAGGGGATTCCTGGCATCTTTTTCAGACACGATCACCTCTGCTGCTATCGGCCTCGCCATTGCACTGTTTGGTGGAGAGGGATACGAAGCGCAGATGATTGCAATGCTTCCGGACAAACAGAACTGATCAGGGACTTGGCATGAGGTGCCTGCAGATTACACTCTGCAAATGCCCTCGGAATCCACGTCAACGAGCTCCACCGGACTGAACGTCTTCCGTGTGGACCAGGATCTGGTTTCAAATCCGCTTCAAGACATCGAGGGTGAGGTTTTTCGCCAGCTCGACGGACTCGGAGTGAAACCCCGCGGCCGGATCGCCATCACCGCCGGCAGCCGGGGCATCGCGAATATTGTCCGCATTACAAAGGCCGCCGGCGACTGGCTGCGCGCTAACGGAGCAGAGCCATTTCTCGTGCCGTGCATGGGTTCCCACAACGGGGCGACCGCGGAGGGCCAGCGGGCGATGATCGAATCCCTCGGACTCACCGAATCCGCCACCGGGATGGAGATCCGATCAAGCATGGAGGTGGTGAAGATCGGAGCGGTAACCTCCGGAGACGTCTGGATGGACCGCCATTGCTTTGAGTCCGATGGCGTGCTTGTTCTCAACCGGATCAAATTGCACACCTGCTTCTCCGGTCCGGTGCAAAGCGGCCTCACCAAGATGATGGTCGTGGGTATGGGAAAAATCCGGTCGGCCGAAACCTTCCATTCGGCACCGACTCCCCGAATGAAGGACATGCTGCTCGAGATGGGCGGGATCCTGATCGCCTCGGGGAAAATCTTCGGCGGGCTGGCAATACTTGAGGATGGCTTTGACCGGACGGCGGAACTCCATGCGGTCGCCGCGCACGAAATTCTCTCCCGTGAGCCATTCCTGCTCGAGCGGCACCGCCAGTATTTTCCGGCGCTCCCCTGCGATGACATCCGGGTCCTCGTGGTCGGGGAGATCGGAAAAACATTCAGCGGCACCGGGATGGACACCAATGTAATCGGACGCCGGGGGATCAACGGTTACGAGGACCTTGAGCGTCCGAGCATTCAGGTGATCGCCGCGCTGGCGCTCTCCGCTGCCTCGCATGGTAATGCGATCGGTGTGGGCCTTGCGGACTTCATCACACGGGCGCTTAGGGAGGCGATTGATGAGCGAAAAACATTCCTGAATGTTTTTACGACCGGCGAGATGCGCCGGATGGCGATCCCCTGCACCCTGGAAAACGACGAAGAGGTCGTGAAAACGATCCGCGGACGCTACGGCGACAAAGGGTGGATATTCATTCCCAACACGCTCCATCTTGAGACGCTGTATTGCTCGGAAGATGTCGCTGGAAACCTCCGTCTCCATCCGCGCTGCAAGATCTCCCCATCCCCGGTCCCGCTCAAATTTGAGCAGGGAAAACTTCAGTTGTTCTGCAGAGAAGGGTGAATCCCTCCAATCGCGGACACCGTAAATCTCCGTTTGAGAACCGGGTCGCTGTGAGGTAGGCTTGCGCATTCCCGGCCCACTGATGATCCGCTCCTCATGCATTCAGCGTTTTGCAGTTGTCTTATTTCTTCCCCTTGCGCACTTATCGGCTGTGATTTTCTACGGGACCGGAGATCCTGCCCATAATACGACCGCGCCGACCGGCCCGCTGGAGGGGAGCGGCTGGCAGTTTCAAGGCCAATGGGGTGCTTTCAGCGGAACCCCGATCGCACCCTCGTATTTTATCACCGCGCAGCATTTCGGCGACCAGGGCAACACGTTTGTCTATGGCGGGGTGAACTACACGATCATCGACAAAAAGGACGACCCGGACAGCGACCTGCGGATCTGCAAAATCAGCGGAACATTTCCCACATACGCACCGCTCTACACAAAATCCGATGAAAGCGGAAAACAACTCGTCATCTTCGGCCGGGGCTCAAAGCGGGGAAGCGAGGTCGTCAACGGAACCCTGCGCGGATGGCTCTGGGGCTCTGGCGACGCGGTCCTGCGCTGGGGCACCAATGTGGCGACCGGGATATTTAACGGCGGTTCGCTTTACGGAGCGAACCTCATCGGCGCGGATTTCAACGCGGACGCCGGAAATGATGAGGCGACCCTTTCACCCGGCGACTCGGGAGGAGGCGTGTTTATCAAAGACGGCGGGACGTGGAAGCTCGCTGGCATCAACTCCTGGGTCGATGGCCCCTATAACACCGTCGCGTCCGGCAACGGCGCCTTCTCCGCCGCCCTGTTCAATGAGGACGGTTATTTTCTGGACAGCCTTTATAGCGGCGGACAGGTCTCGGAACCGGGGAGCGGGCCGGGCTCGCTTTACCTGACGCGGATTTCCTCCCAGTTGAGTTGGATCAATAGCGTGATCGGTTCAACCTTTGCCAACTGGTCCGGCGGATCCCCCGCCACAGGGGATGCCAACAATGACGGCACTTCGAATCTCATGGCCTACGCGATCGGTGCCATCACCCCGGTTTCCGAGACGGAGAGCAAGCTGCCGCGCATTGATCCCGATGGGAACTTCGTGCTGAACGAGTCCTCCAAAGCCGATGTCCGCTATGAGATGCAGATTTCTGAAGAGCTGGCCACCTGGTATTCCGTGGCCATCAAACCGACAGGTGGAAGCTGGGCTTTAAACCCGGCTTCCGGATATCCCAACCAGCCGAACATCACGCTCGCAAACTCGAGCACCATCTCGGTGAGGGACTCCTCGGTTGCCGCGAGGCAATTCTGGCGTCTGCGCGTGGAACAGTAGCGGGAAATCGACCGGGTTCCCGGCCTCTCTCTATCTGACTTCGTCGTAAACGCGGACGTAATCGACAAGGGTATCCTCGGGGAGATCGGCGTCCTTGACCGAGCTTTTGGTCCAGCCTTTGCCGTCCAGCCCGTCAATTTCATCCGTGACCAGGATGCCAAGCGGCACCTGACACACGCCGCCTGCATCGCAGCGCCAGGTCTCGATTCCGTCGATGTAAAAAACGTAGCCGTTCTCGAACCAGTCGACCCCGTAGATGTGCCACTCCCCGTCATAGATCGGCGCGTCATTCGGCAGTTTGCCAACCGTCCCCGCAGCGGCATGGTCTGCGCCGTAGCCATCCCAGTGGATTGCGTGGTTGACAACATTTTTTTGAGGGAACGGCCCTTCCATGATGTCGATCTCCGAGCCGTCGCGTCCTTCGTTGCCCACCTTATTCACCGCAGTGGCGCACAGCCAGAAGGCCGGCCAGTGCCCTTTGTGCTGCTTCATCTTGATCCGGGCTTCGAAATACCCGAATTTTTTCATGAATTTGCCCTCGGTGGTCAGGAACCCGCTTCCGTATTGGCCGTCCTTCACATCACATCTGAGGATGAGGTGGCCCTGCCCGTCGAGGATCGCCCCCTCGGAGCGCATGTAGCCGCCCTTCCGCTGGCCCCGCTGTACGCTCCACTTTGTGCGGTCGACTTTGTCGCCGTCGAACTCGTCGCTCCAGACCAGCTTCGCCTTGCTGATATCGAATTTTTTCCGCTCCGCCAACGGCCCCGCCTGTGCCGGGGGAGGAACTGCCGACAGGCTTTCGATGCGCACCTTCGTTTCGGTTTTCGGCCCGTTGAGAAACACGACCACCTGCCGCACATTGGCGGGATCGAATTCTTTCCCGGAGGACGTGAGACCGCTCAACGGGACCTCGATCAACTTCGTTGCGCCGGCGGGCAGGCTGGAAGTCCCGGTGATGGAATTCTCATCGGCGTCATTGTCAACGCGAACGCCGACGAGGGTGTCCCTCTCGCTTGCGTTGGTAACCTTGCACTGGAGTTTCTGAAGGCCTGTGAGGTCAAAGACACCGCTTGCCGGACGGATGTTCACGCCAGGCCATTTTGCCCCGGGCATGGCGGTGATCTCAACGGCCCTCCGCGTTGCGCCTTCCGTGGAATATTCCACGCTCGCCGAGGTGGTAAACCCCACGCCTTCCTTGCTGGGGCTCACCTGCGCAAGGGCGGCGGGCTTGGTGACATCAAGCAGAACCTTATCGCTCCCCGCAGCCGGCAGGAGCGCGGGAGTCAGCATGAGGCAGATTGCCCAAAGCATGAAAATATCCGGGCAGGGCGGGACGCGGAAGGTTCCGGATGACATGGCGATATCTGGAAGTTTGAACTACTCTGCGCCTTCGGCCACAGCGCGGACATCTTCAACACGAAGCTTCGTCTCGGCGGCGGGATTGACCAGGAACATGTTGATCTTAAGCAGTTGGCCCTTCTGGAATCTCTTGCCGTTGCCCGCGTAGCCATTGAGGTTCACGTCCAGCGTCTTTGTTTCACCGCCCGCGATTTCAAATTCTTTGTTCAGCCAGGGATTCTTCTGCCAATCGCCGGGGTTGTCCAGGCGCAGCACGCCGCGTGTCTTGGTTTCGCCCGGGTTCGTGATGCGGATCCTGAGGTTTGTGTAATCGCTGAGATTCCACACGTCGCCTTCCGGCATCATGGATGCGGTGGGATACTGTGAGCCTGGCTTGTAGGTCACCACGATTGCCTTGCCTTCGCCCGCGTCCGACTTGTAGGTCACCACGTCGGATGAAACAACTTCCAAGCTCTGCCCGTCGGGGATAATCCGGTCGACCGCATCGGCCGCGGACATGTCGATGAGGACGCGGTCTGCGACTTTTGCCGGGGCGGCCGCGGGTTTATCCTGGGCAAGGACCGGAGTGGATGGAAAAAGGAGTCCCGCTGCGAGAGCGGCTCCGAAGATTGTGGAGAGGCGATTGGTTTTCATGGTTGGTGTTTTATTGTTAGGATTTGTTTGGGTTGGTTCAGGGAATTCGGTTCAAAATATCTTAATCGCAGCAGAGACCGGCCGGTCGATACATCCGGTCGGAGGTGCATGAGGGGCGTATTTTCATCATATTAGCCTATTGCCGGAACTGATGTTCCGCTGGCCAGAAGAGATCGTGAATACTTAAGGAGGTTCGCATCCGGGGTGGGATATTAGCGTCTGTATTCACATTATGGAGGCTGGAGGGGCGATCAAGCCGCTTTCTGAGAGAAAATGCCGGACAGTCAGTCATTTGAGAATAGCAGCTCCTGGATTAAATCGGGCCTTGCGGTTGATCAGGGATAACCTCCCGTCCGTTTGGGCACTGGCTCTTCAAGCGCAAGCAGGCATCTTTCACAGGCGGTAAGCCCAACACTAATTCTTTAAAAAGGGAGCGCGGGCATCTTGCCCGCCATCGTTCAGGTCCGCGGGCG
>CAZRIL010000005.1:18912-66574 GCA_964600115.1 uncultured Chthoniobacter sp.
CGCCCGCGCTCCGTTGGCAGAAAGCGAACAGTATTGGGCGGGATCTATTTCGCGGCGGGCTTTGGAGGTTCCGGAGCCTCGTCGGCCTTTGGGTTTCCGCTATTCGGCTTGGGTCCGTCTTCGGGTGTGGCGAGGTCCTTCCTTTGCCAGACGCGGACATAGTCGACATCGAAGTCGGCCGGATACTTGTCGATCTCCTTGGGTGCGTATTCCCAGCCGCCGGCGACGTGGTCAAGGATGATGTAAGATTGGATCGCCGAGATGCGTTCGTTGTCCCAGCGGTTGACCTCTTTGCCATTGCAGTAGTAAATCACCTGGCCCGGTAGCCAGAGGAGCCCGACCGTCAGGTAGCCATCCTTGTCTGGCTCGCCGTAGGTGTTCCCGTTTCCGATGCTCTTGTGGTTCTTTTCATAGCCGTCAAAGTGCATGGCAACATTGTATCTCCACGGCCCCCAGAGTGTGAGGGGCTCATAGATATCAAACTCCATGCCCCCGTTGTCCGTGCTGGCGCGCTTCCATTGCGGGCCCGCCTGGATGCCGCGGTCCGGCATGAGCCAGAATGCGGTCCACTGCCCGGGGATATTCGGGGATTTCAGCCGTGCTTCGAAGTAGCCGTAGCGCTGCGTCCATTTTCCGTAGGTGTCCGCGAAACCTGTGGCGAAATCAGTTTTTTTGCCGTTGGGATCATCGTTGTGAAAGCCGGTCTTCTTTTCATACCGGAGCGTCAGCTTTCCGTCCTTGAGAATGACATTGTCCTTCGTGAAGTGGGCGCTGGAATCCCAGTAGTTGGCAGTGTAGATATTCCATCGTTTGTAATCCAGGGCGGATGCATCGAAGTTGTCCTCGAAGGTGAGCTTCCAGTCGCCATCGACCGGAGGGCGCTTTCCGAGCCACCCGGGTGTTTTCGGTTCGGGCATTCCCGCCACGATCGAGGTCACGAGTAGGGATTGATCCGCAGCCTCCGACTTGCTGCTCAGGATGCTCACATTGTTTACAAAGTTGCTGGCGAACTTTGTGCCCGTGCCAGCGAGGCCGCCGGTCCAGGCGACGATTTTGTCCGATCCCACCCACGGCTTCGCCGGAATGAAGGACGCGACAATTTCCCCCTCAGCACCCGGTGCCAGAGGTGCGGCAAGCGTGGCAAGATCCGTCCGTCCGCCGCGGGATGAAACCGCGACTTTCGGGTTGGCGGGATTTGCGCCGACGTTCTTGAGCTTCACTTTCACCTGGAGGCAGTCCTTGAAATTCCACGTGCCCGCCGGTGGCTGAATCGAAACCGATTGATCCGCATTCGGGACAAAGTTGATTTTGACGGCATTGTTATCCACAAGCGATGCTTGGGCGCCTCCCTTGGCAACAATCTGGGTTGCGGGATTCAGTTTTGCCGTCTTGCCCACAATCACCCCGCCTTCAGGGAAAAGCCGGATGCTTTCCGGTTTGGCTTCTCCTCTGGCCCCGCCTGCGGCAATGTAGTCGATCCGGAATCTGCGCTCACCGTCTTTGACTTTCCCCATGAAAAATAGGAGGCGGGACACGGCCTCCGACTTGAGCGGGTAGCCCGGCTTGTATCCGAATGTGTAGCCGAAGATGACCTTCAGATTGGCGGAGGCTCCGGGTTTGATGTCGATCGACTCGGCGTTGAATGGTGAGGACTGCCAGTTGCCGTCGTTATCGACGCGCATGGTGATGGACAGGGGAGAATCTCCTGTGTTGGTGATCAGGGCCTCCACATGCCCGTAGGGGCTCAGATCCCAGACCGTGCCCTCCGGTGGCTTGACAATGAGGCCGGGGTAGCTGGCCTCGCCGGACCCCACGGCCACATTGATGCCATATTTGTCCACATCAAATGCCAGGTTGCCCTGATCGAGGGCCAGCCGCTTCAGGGCTTTCGGCTCGGTGGGATCGAACATCCGCAACGGGGCCACGCCCGGAACGGTCTCTCCTTTGGCGTTTGACACGTCGGTCACTGCGGGCAGTTCCGCCACCGGTGGCGGGTTTGGTGATTTTGCCGGAGAATCGGCCAGCGTTGGTTTGACAACGGGCGGCGGCGGCTCATGAAATCCATCCGCGCCGGAGGCGAGATCGCTCCGCTGCCAAACCCGGATCCAGTCCACCGTGAAGTCTGCCGGCAGCTGCTTGTCGTCGATGGGATCTGTCTCCCAACCGCCTGTGACGTTGGTGAGGATCATGTGGGCCTGGACATCGGAGATCCTGGGCGATTCCCAGCGGGCGATTTCTTTTCCGTTGCCATAAGCAATGATCTGGCCCGGGGTCCAGAGAAGTCCTCCGACAATGTAGCCGTCCTTGTCGGCCTGCACGTAGGCTGACGTTCCCATGGTCTTGTGCGCCTTCTGGTAGCCATCCCAGTGAAAGGCGACATTGTAGCGCTGGTGGCCCCATGCGGACAGGTATTCCACGATATCCATTTCCATTCCGCCCACGCCGGGATCGGCCTTTCCCTTCCCGGTATCCGAGCGGACCCACTGCGGGCCGGCTTTGAGGCCGCGGTCCGGCATGAGCCAGAATGCAGGCCACATGCAATTTGCCTTGGGGAGCTTCACTCTCGCCTCGAAGTAGCCATAGCGTTGGGTCCACCGGCCGAAAGTCTGCGCAAATCCCGTGGCATAGTCGGTCTCGGCTGCAGCGGGGTCATCATTAGCCGGCCCGGTTTTCTTTTCCAGACGGAGCTTCAGCAACCCGTCCTTGACGATCACGTTGTCCTTGGAAAAATGCGTTCGCTTATCCCAGTGGTTCTCCGAATAGATGTCCCATCTCCTGGGGTCGAGAACTGTGCCGTCAAAATTGTCCTCGAAAGTCATGCTCCACTCCCCTTCAACCGGAGGCTTGCTTCCCAGCCCTTCGGGAAGCACCAGTTGCGGATTGTTTGCTGTGATCGAGAGAACTTGAAGCGACCCGCTCCCTGCGCCCTCTTCGAGCAGGAACGTGATGCCGCTCGTTCTGTTGCTGGCATAGGAAGTCCCTGTCCCGGGCTGACCGGCATACCAGTCTTTCTTGATCTCCTTGTTCATCACATCGGGTTCGTCGACGCCTTTCCATGTCGCGGCCGGGGCGAACGGGATGACGATATCCGCGGATTCTCCGGGTGCGATGGGTGACCCGGCTTTGATCGCCTCGCTGGACTTCAGGTTCATCCATGTATCCAGGCTATCCAGGCGGACTGCGGGATTTACCGGTGTGCTCCCGGAATTTTTCACTTTGACGACAACCTGCAGGTAGTCCCCCAGATTCCAGAGCGCGGAGGCTGGCTGGAATGTGACGGAGGAGGCATCAGCGCCGCCCGCAAAATCAAACTGCAAACCGGGGTCCGTGTAAGTGGCTTTGACATTTCCTTTGGTCACAATCTGCGCCGCCGGATCGACAGCAACACCAGGTCCCAGCAGAACTCCGCCGGGAGGCTGGATTTTTGGAAGGTTGTCAGCAGCCCCCGATGACCCCGCTGCAAAGAATAGCACTCCAAACAGGGCGGACCACAAACGGGAGGTATTCGACAGGGAATTTATGGCTGCACGTGTGGCAGTGGGCTTCAAGGGATTCATGGTATCGGTTTGCGTGGGTAACAGGTCGGGATTGAAAATAGTGTCACGAAAGAACCGGATCCGTTTCGGAGGATTTCCGGGCGGCGATGTGGGCCGGGAGCGGCGCGACATAACTTTCATCCCCGCCATAGCGCTTCCAGCTGTGAAACAGCTTGAACATGAAGAACAGCGACACCGCGCTGAAAACAAAACTCCAGACCGGGATCAGGCAATACGCAGTGCGCTCGCCAAACAGCTTGGTCAAAAGATCCAGGTAGGCCCCGGCCAGCGCCGCGGAGAAGATGCCCACGATCGAACCCAGCATCGCCCTGGCTGAACAAAACTGTCCGTAGAGCGCGCGCGGGAAGATCCTCATCAGCAAGGGAGGGTCGATCATTGTCACAAGCATGCCGATGGGCCATGTCAGCAGGAACCCCTGACCCAGCGCCCAGTAAAAGTAGACTTGCGGGGAAGGTTGCCAGAACAGCCAGATAAGGTTGATGGGTATCGTTGCCTGCGTCGCAATCATTCCCCACAGCACAACACGGATCGGATGGTAGCGGTCGGCGAGCCAGCCCGCCACGGGAACAAATATGAAGCAGCCGACCGCACCGGCGATCCCGAGCCAGCCGATCATTTCCAGCGAGAGCCCCATGGATTTTGTCTGGAAAAAGATGTTAAACATACCGCAGGCGCTCCCGAGGCTTCCGGCCATGCCCACCGCGAAGAGATACCAGTAGTGCGGGAGGGACATACAATCCCGCACGAAGGTCTTGATGGATGAGATCAAGCCGGTCTTGCCATCCGTATTTTCAGGCGGAGGCGGGTATTGCCCCTCCCGGACCATCAGAAACATGGCTCCGAATCCGAAAAAATAGAGGAGCGCGGCCCCAATGAAGATCTCCTTGGAGTGCGTGAGGGCATGCTTGAAAACGAGCCAGTTGTAAACCATGCCTGACAGCATGATCACCATCCGGAACCAGGACATGAAGCGCGCGATGTAGACTTCCGGAACCACATCGTTGAACAGATACCAGAACACCGAGTTGGCGAAGGTGTTGAAAAAGTCAAAGGCGATCAGAAAAAATGACAGGACAATCAACGCCATCCCCGCCGGGGAAATCGACTTGCCGAGAGCGGGAAAGGTCGCGCTGATCCATTCGCTGATATCGATAGCGAACGCCAGCCCCACGAAGCAAAGAACAAGAAAGGGCATGGTGACCACAAGAAACGGAATCCGTCGTCCCCAGCGGCTGCGTAGGCGGTCGCTTTTGAAGCTGATGACCGGGTTTAAGACCGAGCTGATGATTCGCGGGATCGTTGCAAGCACGATGCCTATGAGCAGATTCGACGCCTTCAGCTCCTTGAACATCAGCGGGATGATGCTCGGCACGACCGTCTCCACCATAAAGAAGCAAAAATCGCCCCACAGAAGCCAGAAGAACAGCCGGCGCAGGGTCGACGTCGTATAGGTGAGCGTTCCTACCTGGTAAGTCTTCGGCGTGTTATCCATTTGATCGTGTGCGCTGTCCCGGCTCCCGGTGGGATCGGGCCTGCGGGCGGAAAGCTAAGGGTTGGCCATGATCTGTGCATAGCCGCCGCCGGCATCAGAAACCCTTAAGCCGCGACCGGTGCCGTCCATAATTCCGGCGCCGATCTGGCCCTGGGCGCCGGCCGGAGTGGTTTTCAGGCGAAGAATTGCGGTGGAGCTGCCAATCGTCACGGCGCTTCCGTTTGTGGAGCTGCCGGACCGGTAGGGAGTGGGTGTATCAACCTGAAGGACGCCGTCATCAATCCGGAAAGAATTGATCGCCGCGTCGTAGGCGACCCGGATTCCCCCCGCAACAACAAGGGTGCCGCCGCCGGTGAGAGCTAATGTCCGCTCCGTGCCATCCTGGATGAGGCCTGCCAGCTTGACGGTGTTCCCGGACTCCACGACCCAGTCGAAATCTCCAAGCCCGGTTTTCAGGGTGGCTGAAATCGTGTTCGTTCCATTGCCGGAACTGGAAAGCAACTTCAATGTCAGCTGCTTGTCGCCGCCAATCTCCCACCCGGCAGTATCCACAAAATCCAGCTTATGGATGCTCCGGCTGATCGAGAGCTTCGGGGTTTTGTTGGACGGGCCATTTTCGGAAAAGTTGGCCACGGTGCCGAAGTCATTATTTTCCGGAGGCCCCGACGGATTCCAGTTGTCCGGAGTTTCAAAGTCGGTGCCGGATGTGCCGGTCCAGGTGAGCATGCCCGGCTCGGCCGCCGGTGACGCGGGCTGGGTCAGCTGGATGGCGACAAGGGCGAGGCACGCAAACACTTTGCGGACGGAGAGACTCGCTGGAGACAGGCTCCTGGTTCCGGGGGGTGTCCTCATGTGGTGCCTCCGGGTCTCAGGCGGTTGCGGTTTCTTTGAATGTCAGAGTCAGAATGCTGCGTCGCGGGCTGGTCACCGCTGCAGCGAGATCCTCGAAATTGAGCGTGAAATCCATCGGGCTCTCTGTCCGGTTCATCACCACCACCGCGACGCTTCCATCCTGGTTTCTGGCCGCGGTGACCTCGAGTGTGTCGTGCGTGGACGCGCAGAGAACGCGCTCCGCACCCGGGCGGATCGTCCGGGAAAAATGGCCGATATAGAAGTAGCTGGGCTGGTAGAGAATCTCGTCCTTCACGGTGTCGCAAAGGATCGGTGCACTGCAGAAATTTCCGACATGGTTGGGGCCGCCTTTTTCGTCAAGGACCAGATTCCAGTCCACCCAGCCTGTGGTCCACCGGTTAAGGTCGCTGATGATCGATTCGCCATAGCGCTCGCCGGCCGCCCACGAACCCGTTGTGGGTCCGCCCTCCTGGCAGCCCTCGGTGAACAGCAGTTCCTTGTCCGGCCACGCGTCATGAATCAGCCGGATGTTGTCGAAGCAGGACTGGCTGTACCAGTGAAAGCCCAATCCCCAGACATACCTGGCCGCCTCGGGATCATCGTAAACCGCCTTGGCCCGGTGGACGGCGCGGTCCCTGTTGTGATCCCAGATAATCAGCTTCAGCCTGCCCAGTCCCTCGGCCTCGAGCGTCGGCCCGAGGTAGTCGCGAATGAAATCACACTCCTCCGCCGGCGTGTAGACACAGCTGTCCCAGGTCTGGACTGCCTCGGGTTCGTTCTGAACCGTGAGTCCCCAGACCGGCACACCCTCCCGCTCAAGTTCCTTGATGAAGCGGCAATAATACTGCGCCCAGGCCTGCTGGAACTCCGGCTTGAGTTTGCCTCCGTTATTCATCTTTCCGGTCGTCTTCATCCAGGCCGGAGGACTCCACGGGCTCACGAAAAGTTTAACCGGCCGCCCGGCCGCCCGGATCGCCTGCTGGATCAGGGGAAGCAGCGCCTGTTTCTCCCTGTCGAGGTGGAAGCTCTCAAGCCCGGTGTCCCCATCGGTGTCGCAGCAGGCGTAGTTTCCCATCGAAAAATCGCACGAGTTCATGTGCGTCCGGCAGAGCGAGTATCCGTGCCCCTGCCCGGGATCAAAATAAGCGCCGACAACCTCGGCCCGAACGCTCTCGCTCATCTTGCCAAGAGTGACCGCGGTCGATTCCGTGAAGGCTCCTCCGAATCCTTCGATACGCTGGAACCGCTTCTTCGGGTCCACAAGAATCGCGGGGGACGCGAGCGGGTTCTCATTCGGACTGAAAAGCAGCGTCGCACCTTCGCGCAATCTTTGACCGGTGTCCCTGGCGGTCACAAAGGTCCGGATCTCCCGGGGCGTTGCCGCGGGTTTTGAGGAAGCTGGCTTCTCTTCGGTTTTCATGGTTCGTTCGTAAGTATTGGCCTGACTCAGTCGGAGGGAGGATCACCCGCACCGGGAGTCACCTCCAGGCCGGATGAGGGTCGCATGTCCGGATGCACTTTTGCCCGCTGCCGGGCCGTTGTCCAGACGTGGCGTGCCTGACAGTCAGTCATGCCTTTCGGGTTGTGGATCCCGGGACCCAGACGCCCTCGATGAGGGTGCCGTGCGCGTGCGCCGGCGGGCCAAATTCGCCAAGAGCAAGCTGCCTCGCCACGATGTCGACGGCCGCGGCGCCCGCCGCCTCGTGATTCTGGTCGATGCCGGACATTTTCACGTTCGAGGGATTGCGGTCGAGATGCGCGAAACCGGCCTGCTGCGGAAACCTGAGGCCGGGAAGGCTGTTCGCCTCGGCCTGCGGAAATGACATGATGGCGTCGGGTTTCCATTTTTCGATCCAGCGGCGGTAGGCCTTCGCGACGTGCCCCACGCTGTTGTCAAAGACCGGCAGCCTGTCACGCGCCGGCTTCTCCTGCTGCCAGCCATAAAACGCATGGCTGATCCGGTTCTCGATCAGGTTGTCGAGCGGGCCGGGAAGTGCCAGGCCGATCCGCCCGTAGCCCAAAGCGAGAAGATTCTGCAGGCAGAGCTGGGTGTTAGCGAACTCATCCGCCATCGCGAAATGGAGGGCCGGTGTGCGCAGGCGCGCGCCCACGGTCGCAGTGGCAAACTGATCCAGGTCCAGAGGAACTCCCTGGCTCGCGTTCGCATCCCAGTCGCGCACGTAGAGGATGACCAGCCCGCGGATTCCCCGCGCGAGCAGAATGCCCTGAAGTCTTGCAGGATTTACTTTCGGATCCGCAAGCGAGAATCGTTCCAGAAGGTAGCCGAGATCTTCCGCCCGCTCCTTCGCCCCGCGATAGAGCCGGGCATACGACTCATGCTTGACGGTGAGGTTCGGCGTGCTTCCCGTTTCGAGATAGCCGATCACCGCCTTGATGCGCTGGGGAGCCTTTCGGCGCATCTGGGCCAAGCCTGCGGAGATCAAGGGATCGGGGGCATAGGCATGACGCGCGGCCAGAGCGCGGACCCTGCGCCTGGTGGCGGGGGCCACTCTCCCCGTGCCCCTCAATGCATCGGACACAGTCTGCCGCGAAACACCGGCGACTTTTGCCAGTTCGCGGAGCGTAACGCCGGGTCTCTTCTTGTCCATGGCCCGGCTTTTACCAGTAAGCCGACGGACTGTCAGGCACCATTTCCAGACAGTGCCCGTATCCCGCCCGACCGGTCACCCGGGTTGTTTCCGCCCCGGTTCAGTTACCGGTAACGTATTTGTTGACCGGAGCTTCCAAGTGTGGGAGTAGTGGAGCGACTATGAGACTATCCCCTCCCCCTGCATTCCTCCTTGCGCTGGCGCACATTACCATTTTCGGAATATCGGGCCTGTTTGCCCAATCGACTCCGGAGGTGGGGACCAAAGCCCTTCTGAAGCTGGGAAGTTCGCCGGATCTGGCCGCGGAGGGGTTGAAACCCAACGCGAGCGAGGTGAGCATCGCCGCGGCGCCGGGAGCAGGCTTGGCGGTCACCATTCAACCCGGCAAGGACAACTATCCGGCATTTTCTTTTACTCCCAAATCCGGCACGTGGGACCTCTCCCAATTCGGACACGTCCAGGCGCGTGTGAAAAACACGGGCGCCGCACCCCTTCAGTTGTCGATGCGGGTTGATGGAAGGCCGGACGGAGCCGCCAGCCCGGCCTCCAACACGGAGGGGATCAACATCAAGCCGGGGGAAACAGGGGTCGTGAAGGTTATTTTCGGATTCACGTATGGCTTCAAGCCGTCAGCGAAACCAAATCCCGCAGCGATTTCAGGCCTGGTGATTTTTGCCATGAAGTCGAAAGCGGAGCAGTCCTTCATCGTCGAGGCCATCGAGGCAGCTGGTCCAGCCGGTGAGAAACCGCCGGTCAACCCAGCGGATATTCGCACCGTTCCGGAGGGAGGAATTATCTTCGGCCCGGGCACCACCCTCGATCCCGCTCAAATTGATGCGAAGGATGGAGCGCAAGGGGCGGTGGAAGGGAAAACGATCGGGCTGACTTTCAATCCGGGGAAAGCCTTGCCGCGTGTGGAGATCAAACCGAAAGTCGGGCGCTGGGATCTGCGGCAGTTTTTGGAAGTCAAGGTCAAGCTCAAGAACACCGGGAGCACGCCGGTCCTGCCGAGAGTCCATGTGGGAAGCAACGGCGGGCCGACAGCGCCGGTGAAGCCGGATGCGCCGTTGGCACCCGGTGCCTCCGTCGAGATCGTCGTCTCCTTCATTCCGCCGATCCCGTGGACCGGCGGCGAAAAGCTCAGCGAACCTGCACCCGGGACCGGCACGAAGTTCACGAACGACACGGTATCGGCCGTGACGATCGCGGCGGAGTCGGTGACGGGCGAGCAAAAGCTCGCGGTCGAATCGATCATTGCCTCTGTGCCGCCCGCTCCCGCCCTGCCGGACTGGCTGGGCAAGCGTCCGCCGGTTGAGGGCGACTGGACCAAAACCTTCGAGGAAAATTTCGACGGCGACAAGGTGGATGAATCAAAGTGGAATGTTTACACCGAGAATTTCTGGGACAAGCGCAGCCACTTCAGCAAGGACAACGTGATCGTTGCGGATGGTGTGGCAAAGCTGCGCTACGAGAAGAAAACCGGATTCCACAAGGATGATCCCACGCTGAAGCAAACCGACTACGCCACAGGCTTCCTCGACACGTATGGAAAATGGGTTCAGCGCTACGGATATTTTGAGACGCGGATAAAACTTCCATCCGCTCCGGGACTCTGGCCCGCATTCTGGCTCATGCCCGACCGCGGGGTGCAGGCGGGACCACAGTGGAAGCGGGCCAATACCGGGAACGGCGGCATGGAATTTGACGTGGCCGAGTATCTCAGCCGTTGGGGTCCCTACCGCATGAACGTCGCGTGGCACTGGGATGGTTATGGCAAGGAACACAAGGCGACCGGCTCCACCACGATCTACTTCCAACCCGACAAGGACGGATTTGTCACTTCGGGCGTGCTCTGGCTCCCGGGACTTTCGGTTTACTACCTGAATGGCAAAGAGGTCGCGAGATGGGAAAATCCGCGGGTCTCAAACGTGGAATCCGATATCATGTTCACGAACGTGTCCGGAGGCTGGGACAACAACGGACTCGATGACACAAAGCTGCCGGACAATTTTGTCATCGACTATGTGCGCGCCTGGCAGCGGAAGGACCTGGCCTCAGAAGTGGATGGTCCGAAAAAACCGGAGGCTCCCAAACCTGCCGAACCGCAAACTCCAGCCCAATAATCTAAAAACAGCGATTACGAAACGGATTCCCCGTTCCGCTAAAGAAATCGCGGTTTTTGGATCATTCCACCGGCACGCCTGATTCCTTCAGGGTTTTCTGCAGGAAGAGGTCCCATTGGTCGGGGTGGAGGCGGCGGGCCTCGGCCAGAATCGCCGCGCATTGGGGGGCGCTTCCTTCCTGGTGGGCCATAGCCGCGTAGGCGGCATAACCGGCGGCAGATGCCGGCGGCCACTCAGGGAGCTGGCGTCGGGCGGATGCCTCGTCGCCACTCCTCAAGTCAATGAGCAGAAGTTTGAGGGACAGCAGTTCCTTCAGGGCAGGATTCTGAGAAGAGATTCCCAGAAAATGCTTCCGCGCCAAGGGGAGACTCCCATCCATCAACGCGATCTCCGCCAGATTGTAGCGCGCCCAGAAATGCGAGGGATCGCCATCCAGGGCCCACTCGAACATTGCGACGGCTTCCTTCTTGCGTCCGAGTTCCGTAAGCGCTGCTCCACGCATGTTGAGAATCTCCGGATGCGGGACCGTCCCCGCCTCGGTCTCCAGGATCTTCAGGCATTCGGAGTAGTTTCCCCGCAGGAATTCTCCGGATGCCTTTTGCAAAACCGCATTCTCCTCCGGTGAAAGCGCACGGAGCTGCGTCACGCTTCTGGCCGGGGCTGTCGGCGGAGCCGTGACATCCGGCTCAGGCCTTGGAATCAGTATTGACGCCAAAAAACCGAATCCGACGAGGGGAGAAAAAAAAAGCTCCCGCGGCCAGTGGCTGCGGGAGCTTTTGTAAATTCGCACGGTTAATACCGCAGAATCAACTGATCCGCCGGCGGCGGAGGACCATCAGCGTCGTCAGACCGCCTGCGAGGAGCGCCCAGGTGGCAGGCTCGGGAACGACATCAAACGTCGCCTTAAAGTTGGAGCCTCCGTTGTTGGAAAACCTGGCGCCTTCATTTGTGGAGGCTTGAAAGAAGATTTCGACGGTGTAGTTACCGTTGCCAGCAGATGCAAGTGTCAGGATATTAATATCGCCTGTGTTGCCCCAGCCCTGGTCCCCGAATCCTGTAATGCTCATGCCGCCCAAATCGGTGAATGTCGCATTGTTTTGAAAACTGAAAGTCTGAGTCGAGAACGACCCAACAGATCCTCCTGTTTTGTAAACCCGGTATTGCAAATTGCCCCCGGTGACATCTCCACCGCCGTTTTTGAAGGTGTCGATCTGTGCATTGCCGATCAGCAATGTTCCTGAGAGGGAGTTGAATGTTCCAAAGGCGGCACCCTGAAAATTCGGTACAGAGCTAAAGTTTTCTCCCTTGTAGATTGTGCTCGTCGTGCCGTCCCAAATTTCCACATAACTTCCGAAAATACCGGTTGCGCCGTAGGAGGAAATCGCTGTGGCAATCAGTGCAATTGCGAGTGCTTGGATTTGCTTCTTCATAGTTATTTTGCTTTTAGGTTGAATTTATACGGTGCTCTAACTTGGTCAGGAAATGTTTACTTTGCTTTTGCGGGAGCGCAGGGCGATCAATGCCCCGATACCGAGCAGCACGAAGGTCGAAGGCTCCGGCACGATGCTCAGGCTGTTGATGTAGAGATTGTTTTGCGCCGCGCCGCCGGCATCGGTGCCGCTGACGTAGAACCCGATGCCGGTCGGGCCCTGTGTGAGACCGCTCACCGTGCCGCTGAAAAGTGTTCCCTGCGTGCCCAGGGAAGATGTCCTGCTGATGTCGTAGGAGAAGCTGGATGCGGACGTCATCGCAAGGGTGATGTTGAAAACAGCGTCGTTGCCACCGTAGTTATATACGACGCTGGTCACCGGGGTGAGGGTCTTTGAGGATGACACGCCAGCACCGCTTCCCACATTGAAGTTCAAAACCGTTCCGTCGCCGCCGGCAAAGAAATCGAAGCCCTTGACGCCGTTGTCAAAGTTGAGGGCCAGCTGGAACGTGAAAATATTGCCCGAGGAAAGGGAGACGGCAAACGCCCGGTCGGCATTCACCGCTGCGGCAGCCGGGTTGGCGTAGAGGCCGAAGGAGGCGCCACCGGTATTGATGTTCCCTGCACCGGCGGTCGAGTCGCCGAGGAAGTTTCCGGCAAAGATGCTCGTCCCGTTATCGTTATTGGAAATATTCCACGCGAGGAAGCCGGTGCCCTGATTGGAGCCGTTCGTCCAGCTTCCGCCGTAATTCGCCGCATTATCAGACGCGATCTGCGCAGACGCCAGAGCGGTCGCGAGAGCGAGCGACAAGCCGGAAATGAAGACAAGTTTTTTCATGTTCAGGAAACGGACTTCTGGGGATTTCTGAATGGTGCGTTTATGTCACTGTGCGCTGATACTGTCAACAGGGAGCAAGTGAGGCGGGGGAGGCAGGGCCCATTCCTGAAGTCTGCGGATCCTGATTCTAAAAGGGCTTGAACTATTCAATAATGTTCTCCGGACAACCGGTTCCGCAGCGATTGACGCGGGGCGCATGAGACGGGATAGTGCGGGCCTTCGGCTGATCACCTGAATACGAGTCATGATGAATACCCTCCCAGAAAACCGGATTGCAGAATTAATTGTGGGCGCTTTGCACGCAAGGCGAACGGGCTTGCGGCGCTTGAGATCCCTGGGTTATGCGGCCCGGTTGTTACTCCTGTGTTCGGGCTTGCCCATGTTTTCGTTATCCGTCCGGGCTGCTGATGAGCACGTGCCCGGATGGGCGAAGGAGGCTGTGTGGTATCAGATCTTCCCCGAGCGTTTTCGCGACGGGGATGCCTCGAACAACCCCGGACGGTCCTCGCTGGAGTGGCCGGTGGTTCCGTCGGAGAAGTGGAAGCTGTCCCGCTGGACCGCAGACTGGTATGCGAGGGACGATTGGGAGAAGGAGCAGGACAAGGAGAAGGATTTGGATCCGGCTCCCTCATTTTACAAGGGAGGGGTTCTGGACCGCCGCTACGGGGGCGATCTACAGGGGGTCATCGACAAGCTCGACTACCTGTCGGAGCTGGGAATCAATACGATCTACTTCAATCCGGTTTTCTACGCCCGCTCGCTGCACAAGTATGACGGCAACAGCTTCCACCATATCGATCCGTATTTCGGTCCGGACCCGAAAGGCGACTTCGCCATCATGGACAAGGAGACTTCGGATCCGGCCACATGGCAGTGGACATCCGCCGACAAGCTGTTTCTGGAGCTGCTTAAAAAGGCGCATGAGCGGGGCATGCGGGTTGTGATCGACGGGGTCTTCAACCACACCGGCCGGGACTTTTTTGCGTTTGCGGATTTGAGGAAGAACCAGGAGAAGTCGCCCTACACCGGCTGGTATCAGGTCGATTCGTTCGACGACCCGGCGACGACCCGCAATGAGTTCAGCTACCGCGGATGGTGGGGGCACAAGACATTGCCGATCTTCGCGGCATCATCGGACAACAAGGATATGGCGGGAGGCCCGAAGGCGTATATTTTTGCGGCCACAAAGCGCTGGATGGATCCCAACGGCGACGGCAGCGGATCGGATGGCATCGATGGCTGGCGGCTCGACGTGGCCGATGAGCGCCCTGCAAAGTTCTGGGCGGACTGGAATGCCCTGGTGCATTCGATCAACCCGGAGGCCTATACGACAGCCGAGGTTTGGGGAAACCCGTTGGAACTCCTTGCGCACGGAAATTTTTCGGCGTGCATGAACTATTATGGATTCGCGATGCCGGTGAAAGGGTTTCTGGTCGACCGGGTTGTTCCTCCATCGAAGTTTTCCCAGCTGCTGGATGAACGGCGAAACGCACTCCCGCCATCCGTCGCCTATGCGATGCAGAACCTGATGGATTCTCATGACACGGACCGGCTCGCTTCCATGATCGTGAATGGGGAAGGGACCGTTTATCCGGACCCCAACCAGATCAGCTTCAACTCAAACAACAACGCCGGGATTTCAAAAACCTACAAGATCCGGAAGCCGGATGACCGTGAGCGGGCGATCCAGCGGCTTGTCGCACTTTTCCAGGCGACCTACGTGGGCGCCCCGATGATCTACTACGGCACCGAGGCCGGGATGTGGGGGGGGAATGATCCCGACGAACGGATGCCGATGGTCTGGGCAGACATGAAATTCGACCCGCAAGCCATCGATCCGCGCGGGGGGTTACGCAAACCGGATGAGGTGAAATTTGATGAAGGCCTATTCGCATTCTACAAATCGGCGGTGGCCCTTCGGAAGTCGAACCGCGTCCTCAGCCATGGCGATTACCGCGCGCTCGGCGCATTCGACAAGGAACAGACTTTCGTCTTTCAACGCAGGCTCGACGACAAGCTCCTGATCATCGCTTTGAACCGGAGCGATACCGCCCAAACCGTTGAGTTCGACATCCCCGCAGGCGACGTCGCACTCCTGGCCGATCCCAAGGTGGTCTTTTCGACGAATGCGGACATGTCCGGCACTGCGATCAAGGTCGGTGGAGGGAGGGTGAAAATCACCCTTCCCGCGTTGACAGGCGCCGTGTTTGGAAAACCCTGACAGCCTTTCCGCATGGCCGCGGCGGTGATGGGGCAAAAATTGCAGTTGCGCTTGGCGGCAGGTGATATGTAGTGGTCGGAGTGTCACTCGAAAAGGCATTTTCAGGTCGCGCACCGGTTCTTTTGACTGGCCTTCTCCTGCTTATCGTTGCGGGGGTGCAGGCCGCTGAGGTCAGGATGGAAAACGGAAGCGTCTATTCGGACGTGACTATTCTGAGCAGGACCAGCGAGAGCATCGAACTCCGCGTGGAATACGGGACCATCAAGGTGCCGATAGAAGCGGTGACGAGCATCGATGGCATACCGGTAAGGGAGGCTGCCAAACCGCCGGAATCGCCAACTGCGACGCCTCAGGCCACACTCGTTCCGGCCCCCATTCCCGAGGTCCCGACACCTGCCCCTGTCATCACCCCGGCTCACGTGACCGTTCCTACACCGGCAGCTGTTCCGGTCATCGTGCCTGTCACGCCTAGTGTGTCTCCCCCCCCGGCGCCTCCATCTTTACCGGGACCGGATTCTGCCTCCGGAACAAGCGGCACCCCGGCTCCCGTCAGTTGGCCGGAATCCCCCTATCTGTGGAATATGGAGCTGGTTTTGCTCGCATTCGCGCTCCTCTCCGCCTTCTGGCTTGCCACGGTTTCCTGGGTTCAGCGCGACCTTTTCATCCGGCGCAGAGATCCGCGGTTTTGGACCAACATGGCAATCGTCCTGCCGGGTATGGGGAGCCTCCTCTATCTGTTCTCCCGACAAATCGACAGGTCGCTTCAAAAAAGAAGAGAGAGAAGGGCCCCGAAAAATGTGAACGAGGCGGTGGCGGGGCGCGAGCGCGCGTGGGTGAAGCGGACAAGCTCCGCCCGCAAGGGTTTCGAGTTTCTCGATCAGGATCGCCGGGCGGTTGTGATCAGAAATTCCGTCGAGCAATCCGGCATCGAAACCGGCCAGGAGGTTCTCGAGGAAGCCTTGATGGAGCGGGCCAGCGATGTCCATATCGAACCGGCAGAGGACGGCTACCGCGTTCGCTTCCGCATCGACGGGATCATGCATCCCCGCATGACGTTCGAGTTGGGCGAAGGCCAGCGTCTTGTTGCCGCGCTGAAAACCCTCGCCCAAATCGATGTGGCCGAAAAGCGGAAGGCGCAGGATGGCCGGTTCCGCGTCCGCAGCGGAGATGCCGATGTCGATTTCCGGGTGGCCACGGCAAATTCCATCTTCGGCGAAAAAATTGTGATCCGCATCCTCGACCGGAAGGCCGGCCTTCTCGGTCTTGGTGAGCTGGGCATGCCGGATGCGATGCGCGAGGAGTTCGCCCGCGTGATCCATTCGCGCAGCGGAATGATCCTTGCGACCGGACCGACCGGTTCGGGGAAGACGTCGACACTCTACTCGGCCCTCAGCCAGATCGATGCGGGGAGGCTGAACATCACGACCATCGAGGATCCGGTGGAATACGAACTCAGCGGCGCCACGCAAATTCCGGTGAATGTGCGGGCCGGGATCACCTACGAATCCGGTTTGAGATCGCTGCTGCGCCAGGATCCCGACGTGATATTCGTCGGCGAGATGCGCGACCACGAAGCGGCGCAAATCGCCCTGCGTGCGGCCCTGACCGGACATCTCCTCTTCAGCTCCCTGCACACGAAGGATGCCATAGGCACAATCATCCGGCTTGAGGAAATGGGGATCGAGCTCAGCCAGCTCTCCTCGGCGCTCCTGATGGTGATCGCGCAGAGGCTTGTCCGCGTCCTCTGCCCCGCTTGCCGGGAGGCCTGTTCCTGCACGGGGGGGGAACTGCGGGACATCGGAATCGAACTGCCGGCGGGCGAAACCGTTTACCGCGCCAAAGGCTGCGACGCCTGCAATGGAACCGGATACGTCGGCCGTACCGGAATTTTTGAGATGCTTGTCTTCGATGAGGAAATGCGCCGCGCCGTGGGCACCGGCTTGAACGAGCCCGCGATCAACGAACTGGCGAAATCAAAAGGCTTCCGGGAATACCGCCAGGATGGAGCCCAGAAAATTCTGGCGGGAATCACCAGCGTCGAAGAAGTCCTGCAGGCCACCTGATATGATTGAGACCCTCATTTTTTGCCTCGCTTTGCTCTTCGTATTTCTGGCCGGACAAGCCGGGATGCGGGCCGGGGCTTTTCCGGCGCTGATTGTGATGCTGATTTCGATCCTGACGTTTCTCGTCACGATGCGCTGCTGGTTTTTCGTGACGCGGCTGGCGTCGTCCTTCGGCTCCACCTCAATGCTCGTGGTGACTCTTCTCGTGTTCTGGTCGATCGCGCTGACGCTCTTTTACATTCTGCGGATGACCTGCCACTCGCGGCTGGAAATGTTTGAATCCGTCGAGCCCTCCGTTTTCGGCAGGACGCTGGGAGCCATTTCCGGATTCATCACCGGCGCTATCGTGGTATCCGCGCTGATGCTCACCCTCCGCCTCTCGTCACCAGTGATCATGCCATCCTACAAGCCTGCCGCCCTCCCGCTTCCGCTCGATTCCGCGTCCGAATGGTTTTACCGGGCAGTGGAAACCCACATCGCCCGCGTGAAGGCGGACGAACCGGGACACACCCTGCTGCCGAATCCCGCAAGCGCGGACTCCTCCGACCCCGTGGCATTCTGGCGGTGATGCCGGGCTCTTCCCTTATTTCTGGTGCACCCGTGAGGCGACCTTCAGGCGCAGCCCGTTAAGACGGATGAACCCGGTGGCATCATCCTGATTGGAGGCCTGAGTCGGATCCGCCTCCATGGTCGCGATGTGCGGATTGTAGAGGCTGACCGGGCTCTTCCGGCCCGCAGCATGGATCCCGCCTTTGAAAAGCTTCACCCGGACCGTGCCGGTCACATTCTTCTGGGACTCGGTCACCAGCGCCTGGATCGCCTCGCGTTCCGGCGCAAACCAGAACCCGTTATAGACGAGCGTGCTGTATTTCGGAATCAGCCCGTCGCGCAGGTGCATGACCTCGCGGTCCATCGTGAGCGACTCCATCTGCCGGTGCGCAAAATGAATGATCGCACCGCCCGGGGTTTCGTAGACGCCGCGGCTCTTCATGCCGACGAACCGGTTCTCGACCATGTCCACCCTGCCGACCCCGTGGGTGCCGCCGATTTTGTTGAGCTTGCGCATGACGGACAGCGGGTTCAGAGCCTCGCCATTGACGGCGACGCAGTTGCCTTTTTCAAACTCCAGCTCGACGAGTTCCGGCTTGTCCGGCGCGTCCTCGGGCAGCACCGAAAGCGTGGTGAAATAGTCGCGGTTTTTGAGGTCGCCGGCATCGAACCACGGATCCTCGAGAATCCCGGCCTCGTAGCTGATGTGCAGAAGATTGCGGTCCATCGAGAACGGCTTTTTCGAGCTCGCGGCAACCGCCACGCCATGGGCCTCGGCATAGGCGATCATCTCGGCGCGGCCGGGAAATTTCTCGCGAAACCGTGAGTCCCTCCAGGGTGCAATGACCTCGATATCCGGAGCCAGCGCGGCGGCCGTCAACTCGAACCGGACCTGGTCATTGCCTTTGCCTGTCGCGCCGTGGGCAACCGCCGATGCGCCTTCCGCACGCGCGATCTCGACCATCCTCTTCGCGATGAGTGGGCGTGCGATGCTCGTGCCCAAAAAGTATTGCCCCTCGTAGAGCGCTCCAGCTTGGAGAATCGGATAGATAAAGTCCCGCGCAAACTCCTCCTGGAGGTCGTCCACGTAGCATTTGGACGCACCGGTGCGCAGGGCCTTTTCCTCGAGGCCGTCCAGTTCCTCCCCCTGCCCGACATCCGCACAGAACGCCACGATCTCCGCTCCGTAGGTTTCCTTGAGCCAATTCAGAAGAACCGAGGTGTCCAGCCCCCCGGAATATGCAACGACGATTTTGTCCATAGGTCGGGAAGTATTGACGGGAATGTGCCGCTTTCGCAACCCGCGAGACGGGGAATTTTCCGGTCAGGGGGCGTAACGGCGATAACGCTTGTCGTCCAGAAGGAGATCGTCTCCTTCCCTGGTCACCGTGACAGTTTTGTTGGTTTTCAAATCCGGGACTTTCAGCGTGAGTTGATCTCCCTTCAGCCTCCACGTGCCCGCCCACATTGTGGCCTCACCGTCCGGGCCTTGGACGTGAAGCCGTCCGTCCTGGAAAAAATCATACGAAATATTTCCGTCAACCGGTTGCCATCCGTAGGTGTTCGGCGTGCTGTAGAGGAACTGCCGAAGTGTGGCTTCTGATTCCGCTGCTGCCATGCAGGGGAATAGACAGACCGCGAGCGCAAATATTGCGAGTGTTGATTTCATAGAAGCGCGGGAATTCCCACAGGAACCCGTCACAATCAAGGTGAAAATGCGTCCGGTTGCGATAAATATTTGACTTTTGTCAATATTTTAGACACCCAGTTTCGGCGCCTCCGCGCAGAGGTTTGCGGGAGTCGCTAGACACCACATAATTCCACATCATGAAATACGTCACCAGCCTCATCGTCAGCGGCATGCTTCTTGCCGCCGGATCCACATTTGCTGCAGGAAACTCCGAGACCCTCGTGTATCCCACCAAGGACAGCCCCAGCTTCCTGATCGAAGTGCCCACGAGTTGGAAACTCACCCCGGCTGAGGAGGAAGGCGATTACTTTCATCTCGAAAACCCAAAGGGAGCCGTGATTTCGTTTCGCACATTGGAAGGCAGCGAGACCGCGCTGGCCGACTCGATGAAGCATTGCCTCGCCCGGACGAACGAGAAGTTCAAAGATGTGGAACTCGGCGATGCCGAGGACTGGAAGCCGTCCGGCTTGACCGGCTTTTATGCGGTGGGAACCGCGAAAGAAAAAGACGGCAACCCGGTCCGCATCGCATTCGCGTGGTGCGCACTCCCGAATGAGAAGATCGCCGAACTTTGGTTCATCACCGACATCGACGACGAGGCTGGCATGGATCAGGCCAGCAAGATCGTCAACTCGCTCAAAGCACCCTGACGGTTTTCAGAGGGATTGAGAGAGAGCTGGATCCGGCGCGGAAAACAGAGGGAATAGGGCTGCTGGCATAAAGGAAATGAAACCTGCATGGAAATGGGCGATGGCAGCCGGGGCCGTAATGCTGGTCGCAGGTCCATTTCTGGCCAATGAAGGTCCGGCCATCGGTGAGTCGCTGATTTCGATCCACGTGCCCAGTTCGCAGAACGACAACCTCGTATTCGCGCTACCCCTGTTTCTCATCGGGATTCTCATTAAATTCGTGGCTCTTTTGATCATCTATCTCGCAGGGATACTCATCGGTCTCACCGGGCTGATCATCCTCATCGTCGGGCTTGTCCAGTGGCTTCGGTCACGCGGCAGGCCCGCGATATTCAGTCCACCACAATCCGCGCCATGAAAAAGCCGCAACTCGTGCTCCTCGCCATAGTTCTCGCCGCCGCCGCACCTGCTTTTGCCGCCTTGGACATCGTCAAATCCAAATCAAATTGGGTCGTCAAGGACTCCTCGTCTGGTCACATGCTCGGAACATTCTGGAGCCCGAATGATGGCGGCAGCGATTTTGGATACGAGTCGTCCATCGTGCCGGACTTTCTCTGGTCACCCGGCCGCGACTACGTGGCGGTCACCGGCGGGGCTTCGCGGAGCCGCGCGGTTTCCCTGTATAAAGTCGTCGGCAATACCCTCAAGGAGATCGCAGTCCCCCAACTCGACGATCAGCAGGCCGCTCCGCTCAATGAGATCACGGATCCCGTCGCCGACGGAACCGATGCCGTCCGCTGGCAGAGCGACGGGACCCTGCTGCTCCATTGCTGGTCGGCCCAACGGGTGACCAGTGATAGCGGGGAACAAAAGCAGGCCAACGTGTGGGTGGACCTCGAGGTGGATGGCAGCCATGCAAAAATCGTCGGAACCAGCGCCTTGGAGCCGTCGTCCCCCTCCTCCCAGTCGCTGCCCCCGAATCCCGCCCCGCCAGCGGGAGAAACCCTGGCCTACTCACAGGGCGACAGCGGTGAGCAGCCGCCGGAAGCATCGGCTCCCGCATTTCGGTTCGATAAGAAGGACTATTTTCTCAGGGGTGATGAGGCGGGGATCCGCGAGTATCTGACGGAAGGCGAAACCTTTGAGAAGTGGAGCACCCTGATATCAGTCCGTGGTTTTGATGGCATCGACGACCCTCGCGCGTATGCTTTTCAGCTTGTCAAGAACGCCGAAGCCAGCGGGCCGAATGCCAGGGGGCAGGTGATGGAAAACGAGGAGGCTGGCTCGTATATCGCTGACTTCCTCGTGTATTCCGAGAAGGGAACCGAACCATTCTTCGCGGAATGGAACCTCTGGCGGATCGAGAAGAAGGGCGATGGGGTCGAGGCGGTCCAATATGCCAGACGGTTTTACGAGATCGACGACTCCACTGCAAAAAAGCTGATCTCCGCCCGCAAGAAAATCGTCCCGCAGCTCGCTGAGCTGGAAATCCCCCACTGAAAATCTCACCATGAAGCTCACCCTGTTCGTCCTCACCCTCCTGTTTGCCGTCACCGCTAATGCCGCGCCACGGGAAGTTCCCAAAGGCTCGGATCTGCGCTCGGAACTCTTTGCTTTGGCCCGGCCGACCGTCGAAGAGGCGGCGGGCCGGCCGGTCCGGTTCGCCGGCTCGCTCAAACAACTCGATGGATGGGCATTTTTCAACGGAAGCATCGTCGATTCGAACGGAAGCAGAATCCTGCTCGGTGAAGCGGAGAGCGCGGACACGGTCATCCTCTGGAAAAAGTCCGGCGGCGAGTGGGAGATTGTCCAGTGCGCCGCCGGAATCACGGACGTATGCTACGGCTCGTGGCCCAAAAAATACGGAGCTCCGACAGCCCTCCTTTTTCCTGAGGAGTGAGAGCCGGGACCCGCGGAGCATTCCGGCCGGCAACCTGGCTATTGCTGCTCATCTGCCTCACGTGGCCGGGCGCAATCGCCGCCCGTGCCGCCGTGGAGGCCGCACTTCCCGCCCAAAGAACATGGCTGTTCGTGGCGGGGCTGCTGGAGTGGAAAACGAGCGCGCCCTGGAAAGTTTCCCGAAACAGAACCGGCAGGATGCCCGCATGGTGAATTTTTTCCGCAAAGCCGGCGTCCCGGATAATCAGATTCTCTACATCCAAGATCAGGACGCAACCCTGAAGCGCCTGCAGAAATCGCTGAAGGCATTTTTGCAGCAGATCCCAGACGATGGCGTGCTCATTTTCTAATATTGCGGCCACGGTTACTCCGAGGAATCTGCCAAAGGTAAAAGCGATGTTGTTTTTGCCCCTTGGGATGCTTCGGACGAAATAGGCGGTTGGAGCATGGAAGGGGGTGGCGGAGCAAATCTACGATGGATTCCGAGGGTCTCGCGCCTTGTTGCTGGCCGATTGCTGTCACTCCGGCAAGATGGTCGAAGCCGTCTGCCTGCTCGCAAAATCCCACCCGGGTGGACCGTCCGTGGCAGCCGTGAGTTCATCATCGGCCCGAGAAAGCTCCACCGGCGACTGGACTTTCACGGAAGCCTTCGTGGTGGCGCTCAGCGGACGTTCATGGACGGATCTGGACTCCGACGGCATCGGCACCTTGCGGGAATTAGCCGGCTTTGCAGCCCGTGATATGGCGGCTTTTCAAGCCCAGCACTCGACCTGCGAAATTTCGGACTCATGGCCCGGAGAGGCTGCTCTGGCCAGGGTCAACGGACCACGGGGCGGACGAATCGGAGAACGCGTCAAAGCTCATGCCGATGAGGCGTGGTGGAAGGGGCGTGTGATCGACGAGGAGGACGGAAAATACCGCATCCGTTTCATAGGGTATTTTCAGGACGACGACCTCTGGCTCACCGCAAAGGACCTGAAGCCGCTGGATAAAAGGACGCGCTACACCCCCGGCACCCCGGTCGACGCCAAATGGGAAAACAAGTGGTAGCCGACTGGAATGCTAAGGGAAAAGGAGGGCAGCCACCTCATCCATTACGTCGGGTTTGACGATTCGTGGGACGAGTGGGCACCTGCGGAACGCCTCCGTCCCCGACAGGATTGAGGGTTTCCCTGTTCAGAGACCCGGCGGCTCCCGGAGCTGCGAACCACTTATGTCTACTCGCTGAATTCGATAACGAGATTGCTGTCGCAGAAATCGAAGGTCTTGGGCTTGGATCCCGAACCGTCGCTAAAAACGGCTTTCACCCACTGTTTGCAGGCTTCGTTGTTGGTGCTCGCGTCCCACACGAGTTTCACGCTGTCTCCGGCAGCAATGCCTTCACCGATGTTGAATTTGCTCCAGGTCTTTCCATCCTCAGAGACGAGGACTTGCTTGATCGCCGCCCCGGTCGAGTTTTGCACCTTGAAGGAGTATTCCTGATCGCTTGCTGCCAGCGAGCTTTGCAGGGAGCCGAACGCAAGCGCGATAGCGGCGAGGACGGGCAAGAGAACGATTTTGAGATGAGAAACATTCATGATGTGGCGAGATGGTTGACTGAATTTATTGATTGTATACTTCCCGCCGGAACGATCTATCCCACTCAGGCGATTGCGGGCTTCTTAGCAGCGGGATAGTAAAGATCAATGGCATTATTTGACTTAAGTCACATTATTCAAATGTGTCTTCGAGGGGGGCAAGTTGCCGGCTTGGAATCCTCCCGGAGGTGAGAGACACTGGGCAGCATGTCAGACGAGGCAAAACCATCCGCCCTCCTGTTCAGGGAATTTCCGCCGGCTTCCGGAACGCCGGATTTTGCCCGTTGGTTTGAGTCCATCGCGTCGAAGCCCCCTCCTTCCACCCCCTCTGTTCCAGCGTCAATTCCGGTCCAGCCAAGTCCAAAAGGGGGCCCGCGGCGCGCCCGGCCCTCGGATTCCGGACACGGACCGCTCCCGGGTGCCGCGCTCTTTTCAGAATCCGCCGGGTTGACCTTCGGCACCGAAGTGCACGAGGCATTGGCAGAGATCGAGTGGTTTCCATGCCCGCCCCTTCCCCCCTCTCTGTCGCCTGCTGCGGCAGGAATGCTCAGAACATTTCTCGCGACGCCGGAGATCGCGGAGGTTTTTCAACGTCCGACCCCGGCATCCGGGGTTTGGCGCGAGCGCTCGATCGCATGCCGGTTGGACGGCACGACTTACACCGCACAAATGGATCGCGTGGTGATTACACCTCCGGTTTCAAAAACCGCAAAAGGCCGTATATTTCTCATCGATTTCAAAACCGACCAGGGGGAACCGGCGGAGATCGCCTTGCGCTACAAATCCCAGCTCGAGATTTATGCGCGGATCCTTGGCGTCTGGTCGGGCGGACGTCATGAGATCGTTGCGGCCGTCTCCACGATCCGGAAGCCGGCGCTCGTCAGGATCTGTTGAGGATCCCTTTGGAGGCCCGGGGAAGCAGGACTTCCAATGAGAATTCCTCCACTCTCCCGTTCAGGTTCGCAGCAAATACTGTCAGGGAGGGATTAAACTCGGCGAGCACCTGCCGGCACGCCCCGCAGGGGCTGAGGACCTCATCCGTGTCAGCGGCGATCGCGATGCACCGGAACTTCCGGTTCCCGGCTGCGATCGCCGAACCGAGAGCCACACGCTCCGCACACATCGTGAGACCGAAACTGAGGTTTTCGACGTTGCAACCGGTAAAAACAGAGCCGTCCTCGCACAGCAGCGCCGCCCCCACGGCAAACCCGGAGTAGGGCGAATGGGCGCTCCCACGGGCTTCTATGGCCGCACAAATCAAAGATGGATGGTCCATTGGAAAGTTCCCAGCTTGTGTAACACTAACAACTGTGCTTGATTCCTGCACGATGAAAACTGAGCTCACCGAGGCATCACCCGCGAAGGCTCTGTTGGAGGAACTCGAACTTTTCCGCGAGGTTTGCCACGGCTGCCTGGCTTCCATCGAAACCAGGCTGGACGGCCAGATCGACGCCATCAAAAGCCGGGTCGAGGCGCTCGGAGCAGGCGAAAACGTCCCCAGCGGCAAAAACCGCGACATCCGCGACATGCTCACCCTTCTCAGAAATTCCGGCGTCAAACCGGAAAAGGGACGCCGAAAGGATTTGAAGAAGCTGGATTCGATCTCGGACGATCTAACGATGATGGTCGAGAACTGGTGATGAAACCCCGCTCCTATGAGAATTTTCCTCGCCACTCTGCTCATGCTTACGACCGCCATGGCTGCTGACGAAAAAGCGGTTCTAGGCGGAGGCTGCTTCTGGTGCGTGGAAGCGGTCTATCACGGGCAACCGGGCATAAAGTCCGTCGTCAGCGGGTATGCCGGCGGCACGGTTCCCCATCCCACCTACGAGCAGGTTTGCTCAGGAAACACGGGACATGCGGAGGTTGTTGAAATCACCTTTGACCCGGCGCTGACTTCCTACGAAAAAGTTCTCGGGCTCTTCTGGGATGCCCATGATCCGACAACCCTGAACCGTCAGGGGGCCGATTCCGGAACCCAATACCGCTCGATCATCATCGCGCAGAATCCGGAGCAAAAGGCTGCCGCTGAAAAATCCAAAGAGACCGCAAAATCGAAGTTCCGCCAACCGATTGTGACCGAGATCGTCGAGGGGAAGGAATTTTTTCCGGCAGAGGCGCACCACCAGGATTTCTACGAGCGCAATCCGAACTACCCCTACAGCCGCGCCGTTATAGCGCCGAAACTAGAAAAGCTTAAGTCCGGCCCGCATTAACCCCGGTATGAAATTTCGCGATCTGATTCCGTTTTTTTTGAGGGAGACGCTTCGTCGTCTCCGCTGCAGGAATGGGCAACGGCAGAGCGTTGCCTTCCAACCCGCCGGGTGAGTCGCTGGAATCTCGCGCCATGAACACCCCGTCCCGCGGTGCCGCGGATAACCCGCCCAACCGGTTTGAAGAGCTGACTGTCGATTTGGAAGAGCCGGCCGACAGAAACCCGCGGACCAAATTTCTCCGCGAATCCGCGTGCTCGATCATCTCCCGCAACGACAGCCCGGATATCAGCTTCAGCGCCAGCCTCAACCCTTACCGGGGATGCGAACACGGTTGCCCGTATTGCTACGCGAGGCCCTACCATGAATACCTCGGGTTTTCCTCGGGACTGGATTTTGAGACCCGGATCATCGTCAAGGAGAACGCCGCAGAGTTGCTCCGGGAAGAACTCGGATCCCGGCACTGGACGCCAGAAGTCGTGGCCATGAGCGCCATTACAGACTGCTACCAACCGGTCGAATTCCGGCTCGGAATCACGCGGCAATGCCTCGAGGTCCTCGCAGAATTCCGCAACCCCGTGGGGATCATCACCAAGAACCACCTGGTGACCCGCGACGTGGATATTCTCGCGGGAATGGCGGCTGAAGGGCTGTGCTCGGCACACATCACCGTGACCTCGCTAGACCCCGAGTTGTCCCGCCGCCTCGAACCGCGGGCGTCCCTTCCGGCCAGCCGCCTCGATGCCATCGCAAAGCTCGCACAAGCAGGAATTCCGACAGGCGTCGTCATTGCGCCCATTATCCCGGGACTGACTGACCACGAAATCCCGGCGATCCTGAGAGCCGCACGGCAGGCGGGAGCCAGCCGCGCTTCCTACAGCATCATCCGCCTTCCCCATGCGGTGAAGGAGATCTTTGTGTCGTGGCTCGAGGAACATGTGCCCGGAAGTGCCGAAAAAATCCTCGAGCGTATCCGCGATTTGCGCGGCGGGGCCCTGCACTCGTCAAGATTCGGTGAGCGGATGCGTGGAGGCGGTTTCTGGTCCGACCAGATCCAGACACTTTTCTCACGGTGCCGCGCCCGCGAGGAATATGACGACGGGCATTTCGAATACAATGTGGGCGCCTTCCGTCGCCCTCCGACCCCTCAGCTCTCCCTTGGCCTGTGAGTTTTCAAGGCGTTGGGCCTTGACACCACACCACACGGTCCCTCTTATGCCTCGCCTATGAGGTTTCCGCTCGCGCTGACGGCCCGGATTGCGGGCTACATCATTGGCAAAAAGCTCCGCGGCGTGGAGAAATTTGCGACGGTCCTGCAGTTGGAGCCGCTCCATACCTGCAACCTCACCTGCACCGGGTGCGGCCGGATCCGCGAGTATTCACAATCGTTGAAGGATGTGATGCCCCTCGAAGACTGCCTCGGCGCTGCAAGCGAATGCGGAGCCCCGATGATCTCGATCTGCGGGGGGGAACCGCTGATCTATCCGCACATCGAGGATCTCGTCGCGGGTCTGCTCGCGCAGAAGCGGATTGTTTACATCTGCACGAACGGGATGTTCATGCGCAAAAAAATGCGGGACTACCTCGCGGCGGAGTTCGCCAGGAACCCGGCCCGCATCGGACCGAAACTCGAGGTTCTGGTCTCGGAGGAGCTCATCACGCTCGAACAGGCGGAGGCAATCCGTAAACAGCCTCCTGAAATCCGGAACCCGATCGCCCCGTCCCGCTGGATGTATTGGAACGTCCACCTCGACAGCCTCGAGCGCACCCATGACCTGATCGTCGAACGCGAGGGCGTCTTCAAGGAGTGCATCGCCGCGATCCGCATGGCCAAGATCCTCGGCTATCAGGTGGCAACAAACACCACGGTCTACAAGGAGACCGACATGCGCGAGATAGAACAGCTGTTCGACTACCTGTCATGGCTCGGGGTGGACGGACATACGATCTCGCCCGGCTACGACTACGATGCGGCCAAGGAGGACATGCGGAAGCGCCTCAACCTCGAGCCCGAAAACTTCTTTCTCACCCGGGAGATGACGAAGGCGAAGTTCAAGAACATCCGGGCCTGGGGCGAAAAATACAATCTGTTCGGGACCCCGATCTATCTGGATTTCCTCGCAGGAAAACGCGATCTCACCTGCTCGGCCTGGGCGATTCCGACAAGGAATGTCATGGGCTGGAAGGGCCCGTGCTATCTGATGACAGACGCCCACCATGCGACATACCGCGCCCTGCTCGACACGACCCCATGGGAAAAATACGGGGTCGTGGATGGCAAGGCCCGCGATTCGCGCTGCGAAAACTGCATGGTCCACTGCGGCTACGAGCCCAGCGCCACCCTCGGTCGCGATGCCAAACCCGGCGACACCTGGGCGAACATCGCCTTTAATTTTGGAAAGAAACCTGCCCTCCGGACCGAGGGCGCCTCAGTCAATCCCTTCAACGGCGTCTCAACCGGAAACGGCCATAAAACCGGCCACCCGAACAAACTGCCGGTCGGTAAGTAAAACCGGAAACGTCGGTTCCTGCAGCAGAACGGGCAACCCGTTTCGCAAAAGCGGTTTCCAGAATAAAAGCAAATCGGATCAGGAAGCAGTCAACCCGGCTCCGGGAGCCTCAATATTCTCAAACGCAGCGGGACTGTGGTGACAGGAGGAAACGGCACGCGGATCGCCTTCGATCGGCAGGTGGAGCGTGAATGTCGACCCCTTGCCCGGCATGGAGGTGACGGTGAGATTTCCTCCCATGGCCTCGGCAAGCCGCCGCGAACTTGCAAGCCCGAGCCCGGTGCCCCCATAGGCGCGGCGCAACGTCGAGTCAGCCTGGGTAAATGGTTGGAAGACCATTCCCAGCATCCCGGCTGGTATACCCGGCCCGGTGTCCTTGACGGAAAAATCCAAAGCCTTCCGCCCGCCCTCGGACGACTCCGCAATGCTGAGAAGAATTTCTCCCGTTGAAGTGAACTTGATGGCATTGCCGAGGAGCTGGACGAGGATTTTGCGGACCCGTCGCTCGTCAACGGTAATCCGGTCCGGCACACGGGAGGCAATTTCGCAGCCGAAGTCCAGTCCCTTGTCCATGGCGGACTTGCGGATCGTGAGGCATACCGACTCGACAAGTCCGGCAAGCGGGATCCGGGATGGTTCAACGACGATCCCTCCACTTTCCATGCTTGAGTAATCGAGGAGATCACTCACGAGTTCGAGCAATTGGTCCCCGCTCCTGTGGATCGTATCCAGGAAACTTCTCTGTTCCTCGTCAAGCGGCGTGCCGGCCAGAACTTCAGCAAAGCCAAGCACGGCGTTGAGCGGGGTGCGGAGCTCGTGGCTCATGACAGCGAGAAACTCGCTCTTTGCGCGGGTCGCCGCCTCCGCCTCGAACGCCAGGTTCTCGGCCCGGTGCAGCAGCTCTGTGAGTTCGTCATTCGCTGTCGCGAGTGCTTTCTCGGCCCGTTTGCGCTCGTCGATGATCCTGAAATTGATGACAACCGCTTCGACGCCCGGCACATCGAGCAGATTGCTGAAACAACTCTCGACCCAATGCCATCCCCCGTCGCAGCGACGGAACCGGTATTCCAGCGTCTGCACCATCCCCGGATGTTGCATCAGATCATAGAGCATCGCTAGAACCGAGGGGAGATCTTCCGGGTGCGTGGACGCGTCGTTATCAATGGACTCCATGGGAAAATCCGGGGGATACCCGAACATCCGGCGTGCGGACGGACTCGCAAAGATCATCCGGCCCTGCAGGTTGATCAGGGCGATCCCGTCGTTGGCATGCTCGATCAAAGCACGGAAATTGCGCCCGCTCTCCAAATAAAAATCCGAGGAGCTTCCGCAGGCAGCCCCGTCGGTGGAGGGGTGTCTTCCCCCGTTTGTGCCGCACTCCATTTCTGTTTCCATTCTATCCGTGAATATTCCCGATCCCGGACCGCACAACAGATCCCGCCATGCGAGCCTGATCTTGAGCAAGCCGTCATGGTAATCACGGAAACACCGGAATAAAAGCCTTAACCTTCCCTGTCACCAATTGCGCAATTCGAGATTCCGGCTTTCAAAACCCGCCGGCCGAATGGTTGAGCGCGGAGGTCTTTCCCCAGAGGAGCCGCAATGCAATCGCTGCGGTGATGTAGGCTTTGGCACGGGCAACCGATTCCGAGAGGGAAAGCCCGCGCGCCAGGCCCGTGGCGATGGCGGCCGAAAACGTGCATCCAGTGCCGTGGGTGTCAGCTCCGCGAATGAAGCCCGCGTGGAATTCCTCACAACCCGCTTCGCCGACAATAATGTCAACGGCAACGCGGGATCTGAGGTGACCGCCTTTCAACAGGAACGGCACCCCGAATTTCCGGTAAAGAACGAACCCGGCTGCGCGCATCTCCTCAAGATTCCGGCAGGGCCTGCCGGAAAGGATGCGAAGTTCGTCGAGGTTCGGAGTCACCAGTGCCGCGCGGGGAAAGAGCAGCTTCTCATAGGCGGCGATGGCAGACCTTTTCAGGAGCGGGTCCCCGCTCGATGCAACCATCACCGGATCAACCACCAGAGGCGGAAGTTTGGGGATCCTGTCGAGTTCGGCTGCGACCGCGCGGATAATCGGGGCGGAGTAGAGCATCCCGGTCTTGATGGCGGCAACCGGAAACGCCTTGAAGCTGAGGCGGACCTGCTCCGCGACGATTCGCGGCTGGATGGCCTGGATTGCGGATACCTGCCCCGGAACCTCCGCCACCACGCAGGTGATCGCGGTTTGACCGTAGCCACCGAGCGCGGTGATCGTTTTCAGATCCGCCTGCGCTCCGGCACCGCAGGAGTTGTCCGAGCCCGCAATTGTGAGAACGACCGGAAGGGTCATCTTGACCGGGTGGCCTGCAGAATGAAGAAGATGAGCTGTCCCAGGGCGGCGACAAAGGCCGCAACATAGGTCAGGGCCGCGGCATCCAGGACATCATTCACACCGCTTGCCTCCTCCCCTTGCCGGACCATCCCCATTTGCTGGAGGATCACTTTCGCCCTGCGGGAGGCATCGAATTCCACCGGAAGCGTGATCAGGTTGAAAATCACGAGCACCAGAAAGCACACGATCGCCACAAGCACCAGATGGAAAGCATGAAAGAACAGTCCGGCGATAAAAACGATCGGAAGAATCTGGGAGGCAAATTGCGTGGCCGGCACAGCGAGCATCCGCCACTTCAAAGGCGCGTACGCCTTCGAGTGCTGGATCGCGTGGCCGCACTCGTGCGCGGCTATTCCCAGGGCGGCAACCGAGGGTGTCCCGTAGACCTCGGGAGAAAGGCAGAGCCGCCTGTGCGCGGGGTCGTAATGGTCGCCAAGAGCATCGCGAATGGCCACGATCTCGACGTCGTTGATTCCTGCCGCGGAAAGAATCCGCTGCGCGGCCTCCGCGCCGGTCAGGTTCGAAGCGGCACGCACCTGACTCCATCGTTTGAATGCGCTGGAGACCTTGGACTGGGCCCACAACCCGATCAGCATCGGGACACCGATAAGAAAAATCCATGTCGTCATTTGTCGATTTATACGAAATTTTCCCGTCTCTGCAACTTGTCGATACTCCCGGAATCCGTCCGCTGCATGGGCGATGAACATATCCGGTGGCATTCCGGCTTGCAGATGGGATACTATCCGGAATTGTTGAAATGAAAATGAACGTCCGTCTCCTGGCACCCGAACTCCGACCGATTGCGGACAAAGTCTGCTCCGGCGTGCGAATCTCCGACGAGGACGCGCTGACCCTCTACGCAAGCCGTGATCTGAACGGGATCGGACAGATTGCCAACGTGCTCCGCGAGCGCATCAACGGAAATGTGGCTACCTACATCCACAACCGCTACATCAACTACTCAAACGTCTGCCTGCTATCCTGCCAGTTCTGTGCCTTCGGCGCGAAAAAGCGTGAAGAGCACGCTTTTGAAATGGCCGTCCCTGAAATTGTCGCTGCGGTCCGCGACGGTTTGGAGCTGGGCATCACCGAAATCCACATGGTTGGCGGACTGCACCCGACGCTGCCGGGCCAGTGGTATCTGGATCTGCTCCGCGAATTGAAGGCGCTGGACCCCGGCCTGGTAATCAAGGCCTTTACGGCAGTGGAAATCCGCCATCTGTCCGACCGGATTTTCAAGATGCCGCTGCGGGAGACCCTCCTCCTGCTCAAAGAGAACGGCCTCGGGGCGATCACGGGGGGCGGTGCCGAAATCTTCGATCAGGCAATCCGTGACCAGATCTGCAAAGGAAAGGAAACAGCGGATGAGTGGGCGGAGGTCCACCGTGTCTGGCACCAACTCGGGGGTCGCAGCACCTGCACCATGCTCTACGGGCATATCGAAACAGCTTCTCACCGTGTCGACCATCTGAGGCGGCTGCGCGAGCTCCAGGACGAAACCGGTGGATTCACCGGCTTCATCCCGTTTGCCTTTGAGCCGGATGGCGCAAGACCGGCCCTTAAAGGCATCCCCCATGCCACCGCTCACGAGGAACTCCGGAACCTGGCAATCAGCCGGATCTACCTCGACAATATCGAGCATATCACCGGCTACTGGATCAGCCTGGGCCTCCCGCTGGCCCAGATCTCCCTGAATTTCGGCGTCGATGACCTCCATGGGACGATCATCGAAGAAAAAATCTTCCATATGGCCGGTGCTCTCACTCCACAGCAGCAGACGATCGCCAACCTCGAAAAGGCGATTGTCGAAGCCGGGAGGACCCCGATGCAGAGGGACAGCTTCTATCGAAGGATCGGCGCCACACCGGGCACGGAACTCGCCGCGTGAGCAAGCCTCGTCTCGGCTGCGTTCCTTACCTGAACGCGCGCCCTCTCATCCATGGCTTGCAGACCGAAATGGCGGTGCCCTCCCTGCTGACTCAACGGTTTCTGGCCGGCGATTTCGATGCCGCACTGATTCCGGTCTTTGAGACGCTGCGCCTCCCTCGCCCCAGAATAGTGGACGGCTTCGGAATCGGTTCCGCGGGACCGGTTCACAGCGTGATCGTCGCACACAGGTTGCCGCTCAAGCAAACGCCTGAAATCGTTCTGGATCCGTCCTCCAGAACATCGGTCAACCTGCTCCGGATCCTTCTCCCCGACTATCTCAAGCTCCGCATCCCCCTTGTCACCCGCTCGGCTGATCCTCACGCCGCGAGGCTCCTTATCGGCGACCCGGCGATCAGTTTTCAAAAACATATGGATCCCGACTGGCAGATTTTTGACCTCGGGGAATCCTGGTTCGAATGGACCGGGCTTCCTTTCGTTTTCGCGGTCTGGACGCTTGCGGAAGACGCCCCGGCCGGCACTGCCGATCTTCTCCGGAACGCCGCCCGCGAAGGCCTTGCGGTCCTTCCGGAAATCGCGGCCAAGGAACCCGATCCGCCCGCAGCTTTCGATTACCTCACCCGCTCGATTCACTTCACAATCGATTTCCCGGAGAAGGAGGCGATCGACACTTTCCGCCGCTGCCTGATCTCAAGGAACCTGCTGCCTGCCGAAGCCGGCCTACCGCTCTACACCTGAACGGCGACGGCGAAGCCCCCCGCCCGCCCTGTTTTTCGCCCCTCACCTTGCTCTTCTTTCGCAAAACTTTGATGCGGCCGCATCAAAGTTTTGCAAGCGGCGGGCGGCGTCCTCGGTGGTCGGGAGATGTTCCTGATTGCAATATCCGGGATCTTTATTGAGATTGGTCGGCCAATCCCATGGGGCAAAAACCTGAAAAACCGACGCTTGAGACAGCGATGCAGAGAATCACGGCGATCGTCTCGGAGATGGAGGAGGGCAGCCTCCCGCTGGAGACCCTCATCGTCCGCTACGAGGAGGGGGTTGGCCTGGTGAAGTTTTGTCAGGAAAAGCTCGATGCGGCAGAGCAGAAAATCCAGCTCATCTCCCGCGATGCCAAGGGGGCCGTGGAGCTGACCGACTTCGAGGCGCAGGACACCTGACATCATGTCGTTCCGTCAGCCCGCTTCTCTTCTCAACGGCATCTCCTCTCCGGCTGACGTCAAAGCCCTGCCTGCGGATGCCATGCCGCAACTGGCCTCGGAAATCCGCGGCGAACTGATCCGCGTGCTCTCTAACACCGGCGGACATCTCGGCCCGAACCTCGGAGTCGTGGAGCTGACGATCGCACTTCACCGGGTGTTCGAAACTCCGAAGGACAAATTTTTATTCGATGTCAGCCATCAGGGTTACGTCCACAAATTGCTGACCGGCCGCCGCGACAGGTTTGCATCCATCCGCCAATACGAGGGTCTGAACGGGTTCCTTTTGCGCACCGAAAGCGAACACGATTGCTACGGAGCCGGGCATGCCGGGACCGCCCTTTCGGCGGCGCTCGGGATGGCTGCCGCGCGCGACATGCTGGGGGGGAGCGAGCATGTGGTCTGCGTCGCGGGCGATGCGGCCTTCACGTGCGGCGTCAGCTTCGAGGCGCTGAACAATGTGGCCTCGACCACAAAGCGGCTGATCATTGTCCTCAACGACAACGAGTGGTCGATCGCAAAAAATGTCGGGGCGATTGCGGAATACCTCAACCGGCTGGTCACAAATCCCGCCTATGCCCACCTCCACGACAAGGCTGCGAAGTTTGTCGAGTGGATCGGCGGGAAAGGCGCACGGAAGCTTGCCCACAAGGCCGAAGTGGGACTGAAAAACCTTCTCGCGCCGAGCGTGATTTTTGATGATCTCGGAATCCGTTATTACGGCCCGATTGACGGGCATGACACCGCGCTTCTCACCGAGACGTTCGAATTTCTCAAAACCCAGAACGATCCGGTCATCCTCCACATCCTGACACAGAAAGGAAAAGGGTATGCGCCGGCGCTCGAGAAGCCGGACAAGTTCCATGGCCTGGGAAAATTCCATCTGGATACCGGCGAGACAGTGGCCTCGCCGACTCCGACGTATTCCGAGCTTCTCGGCACCTCGCTGGCAAACTTTGCCGACCACAACAACAAGATTGCCGCCATCACCGCCGCCATGCCGACCGGCACCGGGCTGATCGGGTTCGCGAAGCGACATCCGGACCGGTTTTTTGATGTGGGAATTGCCGAAGAACATGCCGCACTCTTTGCCTGCGGGCTTGCGGTGCAGGGGATGAAACCGTTTCTGGCGATCTACAGCACATTCATGCAGCGCTCCTACGACATGATCATCCATGATCTGGCCCTGCAGAACCTGAATGTCGCCCTGTGCATGGACCGCGCGGGCTTGTCCGGGGACGACGGCCCGACTCACCACGGGCTCTTCGACATCGGCTACCTCCGCCCGGTCCCCGGCCTCATCCACATGCAGCCGAAAGATGAGGATGAGTTCGTTGATATGCTTTGGACGATGGTCAACCACCATGGCGGCCCGATCGCGATCCGGTATCCGAGGGGAGCCGGGACAGGAATCGCGCCAAAGAAGCAACCTCAGCTGCTCGAAATCGGAAAATCCGAAGTTCTCCTCCATGGCTCCAGGGCGGCAATCATCGCCCTTGGCAACATGTGTGAACTGGCTCTTGAAGCGGCGGCAACGCTCGAACAGGCCGGCATTTCCACCGCCGTGATCAATGCGCGGTGGATCAAACCGCTCGACACCTCCATGATCGAGTTTTTTGCCCGCGGCTGCGAGGTGGTTTGCACAATCGAAGACCATGTCCTCCACAACGGCTTCGGCTGCGCCGTCATGGAGCACCTTGCCGAGCAGCAAATAAAAACCCCGGTCGTCCGGGTGGGCTGGCCCGACCAATTCATCGAGCACGGGACGGTGCCGGTCCTCCGGGCAAAGCACGGAATCACCGCCTCAGCGGTCGTCGAAAAAATCCTTTCCGTCCTCCCCTCTGGAAAATCCGCTGGAATCCAGCCTGCCGCCTGAACCGCTACAGGTTCGTCGGCTGGCCACCAGAGGGTATGTAAAGCAGCGACAACCCGTCGCTGGAGAGGTAAACGGAGGCTTTCGCCTGGTCCTCAGGGGTGATCGTATCCATGCGAAACTGGATGACGATGCTCGAGTCCGCCACGTTTGTTACCGCAACACCTGCCACGAGGTCGGAGATGGCGGCTGCTTTCGTGGACCAACCCGGGTGTCCCGCCGACCGGGCCGCCGAGGCGAGAGCTGCCAGGGACTGGGCATTCCTCAGATCGCGGGTGTCGTTCACCCGCCCGACAATATTGGCGATGCTCGGGAGGGCAATCGCTGCGATAATGGCGATCACGGCGATCACCACCAACAACTCCACCAGAGAGAAACCTGCTGAGCCTGTTTTCATTCTTCTGTTCTGTTGTTGGACGAAAGACAGAAGCGGGGGGCTTTCCGAATGATCAGATCATCCGAAGCAGAGGGGCGCGGATTGGACCGGTGCCCCTCCACTTTGTTGGGACTTCCTTCTGCTAGTTGGTTGTCGGGGTGTAACGAATGATGCCCGTTGCGGCGTCATGCGTCAGATGGTTGGTCACGTTGGAGAGGTCGGTGGGCAGACCATCGACTTTGAATGGTCCCATCACTTGGCCGTTGTTTGTGACGCTCAGGCCGTTGGTGAGGATACCGATGGAAGCCGAAATGCTGCCACCCAGATTTGCTGCGGTTGCACCGGCTGCTGCTGCCGCTGCGGACACAGAAGCAATGTTTTGCGCATTGCGTTTGCCCGAGGAGGTCGCTGCCTGCTGGGTGATTCCAGCGATGTTGGGAATGGCAATGGCCGCGATCACCGCGATCACCGCAATTACAACGAGTAATTCAACCAAGCTGAAAGCTGATTGAAACGATAGTTTGCCTGTTGGTTTTTTCATAGCGGAGTCAGTTTCACGCAATTGTTGCGAACCCACAACAAAAGCAATCCCTCATTCTTGATCAGGGGAAAACTGTAGGAAATCATGCAACGTTGCATGAAGGAAGATCTCACAACATGGCAGCCCAGCGGGAGAAAACCATGTCCGCCTTATCGTGGAGAGGCGGAAGGAATGTCCACGCATCCCGCCGGAGTTGCTCGGGATCTGCTCCAGCAGCCAGCAGGTATTCATCGGAACCCACAAGCATCTCTTCAAAGATTTCCGGCGTCATCTCCAAGTGGAACTGCAGGCCATAGAGCCCGCATCCATAGCGGAAAAGCTGGTTGGGGGTAAGAGCGGACGAGGCGAGGCGCATGCCGGCGGCCGGGAGATCGAAAACGTCGCCGTGCCAATGGGTGGTCACAAAATCCGTGGGGATATCACACCAGAGAGGATCATATTTTGCGATCGAGTCCAAAGTGACCGGAAAAAATCCTATCTCCCGGCGGGGGCCCGGGCGCACAGGGGCCCCGAGGGCGGAAGCCATCAACTGGGCTCCCAGGCAGAGCCCGAGGACTGGTTTCCCGGCGTGAGCTGCTTCCCGGATCAGGTGACATTCCTGGACAAGATAGGGATATTTGGCCTCCTCGTAGGCCCCCTGGGCACCCCCGCCGACAGCAAGCCCGCTATATTCCTGAAGCGATGCCGGGAGATTTTCGCCACGGTAGGGGTGGGCAACGTCGATTCCGACCCCGCTTCTCCTAAGGGATTCCTCCAAAATCCCCGGCTTGTCAGTCTCCCCGTGCTGAATAAATAGAATTTTCTTCACTGGTTGTGTTTCAGGGTCGGACACGCCGGGTTTGCGATGAAACCTGCTTTCCGACGCTGGGAGATTAGCAATCGCCGTGCCACCAAAACCGGGACCGAAAGCTGAATTTCCTCATTGCAACGCGGGCTGATCTGAAGGAATCTCTGCCGCTTGCTTTTCATCTGCGCCACAGGTGGAGATTCAGTGACCAATCGAACGAAGTTTTCATGAGCGAAACCAAAGAGGAACACGCAGTCCAACCAGTCGACTATGCAGGCGCGGATATCAACACCGCACTTGGGGCAGACGAAAAAATCCGGTTTTTCGTCGAGATGTTGCGTATCCGGCGGTTCGAGCAAACGGCCCTGAAATATTACAATCAGGGGAAAATGGGTGGTTTCCTCCACCTGTATATCGGTCAGGAGGCGGTCGCCCTGGGAACGGTTTCCTTGATGGGCAAGGACGACCATGTGATCACTGCCTACCGCGATCACGGCCACGCGCTGGCGGTGGGGATGGACATGAAAGCCTGCATGGCCGAACTGCTCGGCAAAGCCACCGGTTGCTCGCGGGGCAAAGGCGGTTCGATGCACTATTTTGCCCCCGACAAGAACTATTGGGGTGGACACGGAATCGTTGCCGGCCAGACGCCTCTGGGTCTGGGCCTCGCTTACGGCCTGAAATACAAAGGCCTCAAGGGCTGCTGCCTCTGCTTTTTAGGAGATGGAGCGGTCAATCAAGGGTCCTACCACGAATCCTTGAACCTGGCCGCACTCTGGAAGCTGCCGGTGATCTACGTCATCGAGAACAACCAATACTCGATGGGGACGAGCATGGAGCGCTCCTCGGCCATGAAAAACTGCCTGGCCGAACGGGCGGAGGGCTACGGGATTGCCTGGGATGTCGCGAACGGGGAGGATTTCTACGAGGTCCGGGCAAAAACCTGGAATGCCATCCGGCGTGCGCACGAAGAGTCGCTGCCGTTCGTTCTCGAGGTCGACACCTACCGCTACTACGGGCACTCGGTGGCGGATGCGAATGCGAAGAAATACCGCAGCGCGGAGGAGATCGAGCACTATAAGACCCACCACGACCCGATCCGGCTCTGGCGAAAACGCCTCGTCGACGAAAAGGTCCTCACCGAGGAAGCCGCCGACGAGCTGGATGCCGCCGTTAAAAAAGAGGTCGCCGAGGCCGCCGAGTTTGCCTTGGGCAGCGAAGATCCGGCACCCGAGAGCATATTTGAGGACGTCTACTGGGAGGTCGATAACCAGACCGAGGCCGGACAAAGCGGCCGCCACTTTTTTGGAGATTAAGATGCCACTTATCACCTATCGCACAGCCTTGAACCAAGCCCTCGCCGAAGAACTTCAGCGGGACGAAAATGTTGTCATCATCGGCGAGGAAGTTGCGCAGTATAACGGGGCCTACAAAGTCACCGAGGGTCTCTGGGATAGATTTGGCGACAAGCGTGTTGTCGATGCGCCCATCAGCGAGGCCGGGTTCATCGGCATGGGCATCGGCGCCTCGATGCTTGGCATCCGGCCGGTGATGGAGCTCATGTTCTGGAGCTTCGCCTACGTGGCCTGGGATCAGATCATCAACAATGCGGGCCAGGTCCGCTACATGAGCGGCGGACTCATCAACTGCCCGATCGTCATCCGCGGACCCGCAAACGGCGGCACGAACGTTGGTGCCACCCACTCACATACCCCGGAAAATTTCATCGCCAACACGCCCGGGCTCAAGGTCGTCTGCCCGGCCACCGCTTATGATGCGAAAGGCCTCATGAAGGCGGCCATCCGCGACAACGATCCGGTTTGCTTCATGGAGAACACGCTTCTCTACGGGGAGACCTGGGAAGTTCCCGAGGAGGAATATGTGATTCCCCTGGGACTGGCGGATATCAAGCGCGAGGGATCGGACATCTCGCTCATTGCGCACGGGCGGGCGGTGCTCACAGCCCTCAAGGCCGCGGAGATTCTTGAAGCCGAACATGGCATCCATGCCGAGGTGCTGGATTTGCGATCCATCCGGCCGCTGGATGAAGAGGCGATCCTCAACACCGTGCGGAAAACCCACCGGGCCGTTCTGGTGGATGAGAACAAGCCGTTCTGCGGCGTGTCGGCCCAGATCGCAGCCACCATCCAGGAGAAGGCCTTCGACGATCTCGATGCTCCCGTCCAGCGGGTTTGTTCGCTCGATGCCCCTGCAATCTATTCGCCCGCACTTGAACCGATCCAGTTGCCGACACCTGAGCGGGTCGTGATAAAGGCGCTGGATATTTGCTGAGCAAACACCACCAATCCATCCATTCTATGCCAGACATCACCATGCCGAAATTGAGCGATACCATGAATGAAGGGACGCTCGTGAAATGGCTGAAAAAAGCCGGCGACAAAATTGAGCTCGGAGACATTCTGGCCGAAGTCGAAACCGACAAGGCCACGATGGAAATGGAGGCCTTCGATGAGGGAACCCTTCTGAAAATTATTGTTCCGGAGGGTGGCGTGGTCAAAGTGGGAGAGCGCTTGGCCGTCCTCAGCGGGGAACCCTCCCCGGCAAAAAAGCCTGCCGCCGCACCGGCAGCCGCCGACAAGCCGGCCTCGGCACCAGCTCCCAAAGCCGCTCCAAAGGCGCTGGCTCCCATAACCCCGAAGCCCCGGGCCGTGACAAGCACAGGCGGCACCCCTGTCAAAGCTTCCCCGCTGGCCAAAAAATTGGCGGCCGAGCGCGGCGTCGACCTCTCGGGCGTCACCGGATCCGGCCCCGGAGGACGGATTGTGGCGGCGGACGTTCCGGAAAAAGGGGCCGCACCCGCTGCCCGTGCGGCAGCCGCACCGGTTTCTTCAAAGATCGAGGTCCCTGCCACGGATGCCGACAAGCGGGTCCCCCTCTCGGGCATGCGCCGGACGATTGCGGAGCGCCTCCTTGCCAGCAAAACACAGATTCCTCATTTCTATCTCTCGGTGGAAATCGATGCCGGCTCGCTCGTCACGCTGCGCAAGGACATCAATGCCGCAGCCGAGGCCTCCGGCACGCCAAAGGTGACGGTCAACGATTTTGTTCTTCTCGCGACCGCACGGGCGGCCGCCGCGCACCAGAAAATCAACTCCGCATTCGCGGGGGATTCGCTTGTCGAATACGCGACCGTCAACCTCTCGGTCGCGATATCTGTCGATGACGGGCTCATCACTCCGGTGATCCGCGATGCCCAGAAGCTCACCCTGCGGGAGATCAGTAGCACGGTGAAAGACCTCGCCACCCGCGCCCGCGCCAAAAAGCTCAAACCCGAAGAATACCAGGGCGGAACAGTCACCGTCTCCAACCTTGGGGCTTACGGGATCGAAAGCTTCTACGCGATCATCAACCCGCCTCAGGCGGCGATTCTCGCGGTCGGCACCATCGTGAAAAAGCCGGTGGTGAATGAGCAGGACCAGGTTGTCGTCGGGCAGCGGATGACACTCGCGCTGAGCGGCGACCACCGGGTGGTGGACGGCGCTGCGGGAGCCGCATTTCTGGCAACTCTGAAAAAGAGCCTGGAAACGCCGGCGACGCTATTGTTCTGATCAGGTCAGAAGCGGGTCTCCACCGGGATCGCTCTGGTAATCAAGTGCAATCCGGTTGGTGATATTCGGTTTGATAACCTCGTCGATGAAGCGGATGTGCACGGGGTCGAGCATATAGCAGGCAAGCTTTTCCACGGTATCCAACTCGACCAGCAGGAACAAGGCCCAGTCCTCCCCCGGATCGACCCGGTAGCCGCATCGAAGGCCCCGGACGACCGGAATCTTCAGCAGCCGGATCCGGGTCTCGCGGAGCATCCACTCGATCTTCGCCTCATCAAGCCCGGGCTTGAGATTGAAAAGGACCACATGCTCGATCATCAGGAACTATCTCGACCAGTCCAGCGCACCCTTTTTGATCGCGTAGATGTAGCCGACCATGAGGATGATCACGAAGCTGAGCATGCTCCAGAGAATCACATTGCCGAAAAGCAGGATGAAATCCTTGAACACCACGGCCCACGGATACATGAACACGATCTCGATATCGAAAAGGATGAAGAGCATCGCCACGAGGTAAAACTTGACGCTGAAACGCGGTTGCGGCCCGGGCATCGGCCTGATTCCGCACTCGTAAGCGGTATCCTTGGTCGGGTTGTTCGTGCCTGCGCGGCCGAGAATCAGGTTGGCAAGAAGCGCCACCGTGGCAAAACCGACGGCCACGAGAATATGCAGCAGAACTGGAGCGTAATCCTGAATCATTTCAGCCGTGTCTAGCACCGCGCGCGCAGCAGCGCGAGGAGGAAATTTGCCTGGGGGGAAAATGGGTGCATGGGGCTGCAAACGAGGAGAACGAACACGGCGACACAGTTGCCACAACGCTTCGCTCCGCATGATCGACCCGCTGTGTCGGGGCGTGATCGCGGCTTCGCCGCCACTTTTTCCGCTTTTGCACCTTTCGGAGAAGCGGCCTGAGATCTGTTTTCCGGTTGACAGTTTTTCGTCAGAAGGCACATTTGATGCATGACTGAGCAAATCAGGCTTCGGATCGACAGCCAACTGGCAGATGAAGCGGATCTAGTATGCCGCGAAATCGGGATTACTCCGACCGCGGCGGTTTCGATGTTTTTTTCGCAAATGGTCAAACTGCGAGGCTTACCGTTTCGCCCAAGCGATTTTCCGGCGTTGGATGAATACGGCGTGACGTTGGCCCAGGCGACGATTGCGGAAGACTCCGCTTTGGCGGAAATCGCCTCTTCGCGCAAAGCGGGCAGACTGAGGGGCTTCAACGGTAAATTATGATCCGGGTTCTCCTTTCGGAGCGGATTAAGAAAACAGCGGTCAATTTACCACCCGGGGTACGGGAAAAAGCCTCGCAGGCCATTGCCGAGGTGGCTGCGGCTTTTGGCGACCCGCATCGCCATCGTGGGCTGGGTCTTCGAAAACTGGCCAGGCGTTCCTACGAAATCCGGGTGCATCTCCAATGGCGAGTGGTGTTTCTTCACGACGAGAAAGTCTTGGTGGCCTACGATGTCATGACCCACGATGGCGTCTCCCTCTGGTTGCGTGGTCAGAAGAAGTGAACTCGCCCAGATAATAAAACTACAGATCCGCCGTGTAGCTGGTGATCGAAAATTCCTCAACGGCAGCCAGCTTGTCCAGACCGGCGGCCGCATCGAAGACTTCCGCGAATTCCGCCGGCTTCACCGGCTGGGAGAAATCAGCGTCAGTGACAAGATTCAGGAAAAAGCCGGCCGTGAGAACAGCCAGCGCCCCTGCTCCGAGCCATCGAAGCAGAAGGCGCGGAATCCATGGACGCTCGGGATTCTGCCGGATTTCCCGCAGCACATTGCGCGAAAAAAACGGCGACACCGAAACGGGCCTGGCTTTCCCAAGCAGATCCCAGAGCTCATCTTGATCCCAATTTTCTTTCATGGCATCTGATGGAACACTTCCCCGGCTCGAAAGTTGCGGAAATCCTTAAAGTTCCTGGGCTTCGAGGAAGCCTTCCAGCTGGCGGATGCGGGTCGGGTGACGCATCTTCCGCAGGGCCTTGGCCTCGATCTGCCGGATACGTTCACGGGTAACCTTGAACTGGCGGCCCACCTCTTCCAGGGTCCGGCTGTAGCCGTCCACGAGACCGAATCGCTGCTCGAGAACCTGCCGCTCGCGCTCGGTGAGCGTTTCAAGGACGTCTTTGATCTTGTCCTTGAGGAGCACGATCGCCGCCATGTCGGCCGGGTTCTCGGCCCCCTTGTCCTCAATGAAATCTCCAAAGCTGGTATCGTCGCTGTCACCGACCGGTGCCTGAAGGGAAATCGGCTGCTGCGCCATTTTCAGCACGGCGCGGACGCGTTCGACCGGCAGCTGAATTTCGTCCGAGATTTCCTCCGGGGAGGGTTCGCGTCCGTATTCCTGAACGAGTTGCTTCTGCACGCGGATCAGCTTGTTGATCGTCTCGATCATGTGGACCGGTATGCGGATCGTGCGGGCCTGGTCGGCAATCGACCGGGTTATCGCCTGACGGATCCACCAGGTGGCGTAGGTCGAAAATTTGTAGCCGCGGCGGTATTCGAATTTCTCCACCGCTTTCATGAGCCCCATGTTTCCCTCCTGGATCAGATCCAGGAACGAAAGCCCGCGGTTGGTGTATTTTTTCGCGATCGAGATCACGAGGCGCAGGTTGGCTTCGACCATCTCGGTCTTTGCCTTGAGCGCCTTCCGGTGCCACTGCTTCAGATCGTGATGGAGAGAGGACAGCTCCTCCGGGGTGAGCCAGAAGCGCTTCTGCATCTCCTTGATCTCATGGGAAAAATGCTTCCGGTGCTTGGAGTCCGGATCCTTGGCGTGCTTTTTGTGCTCGTGCTGCAGGTTTTGAAGCGCCCGGAGGTTCTCATCGGCCAGCAGAACAAAATCCTCGACGACCTTCTGCTTGAAGAAAAACTTCGGATAGAGCTTCTGGAGGTTCTGGAGCACGCGTTCGAAGCTCTTGAGATTGGCGGCAGAAGGGGACGCAACGATCAGCTTTGCGCTGTATATTTTTGCCACCGAGTCCGCCTGGCGTTTCACCTGCTGACACAGGCGCGGAAGCGCTTTCATGTAGCGCTCGCGGCTCTCGATCTTTTTATCGAGGATGACGCGGTCGAAGCGCTCGCGCTGGTCGATGAGCTTCTGGGCAAGATCGAGGTGGGCGCGGGCGATGAAACCGAAGCGGTAAAGTGTATCCTGAACCTTGAGTTCCGCATCCTCGATCCGCTTGGAAATCTCGACTTCCTGCTCGCGGGTGAGCAACGGGACCTGGCCCATCTGCTTGAGATACATGCGGACCGGGTCGTCGAGGATGTCGAGCTTGGAGTCGCTTTTCTCCTCTTTCTCCTCCTCCTCGTCGCTATCTTTTGTGCGGACGTCTTTGAGGCGGTCCACATCCGAGGAATCGATGATTTCGATCTCCACCGCGCGGAGTTGTCCGATGACGGTCTCGATCGTCTCGGGCTCGTTGACACCCTCGGGGAGGTGCTCGTCGAGATCGTCAAATGTGACGTAGCCCTGCTCTTTCGCGAGCTTGATCAACTCGCGGACCTTTTCCTGGATGGCCTTCTGAAGCTCCTGTGCGGTTGGCGGCGCAGGCGGGACGACAGGAACCGCCACTTTCTGCTTTTTCTTTTCCGCAGGGGCTTTGGGAGCCTCAACCTTGGGAATGACCTTGGCAATGACCTTGGCCGGTTTGCGCTTGTCCGGGGCTTTCTTGAGCTTGGCGGGCTTGGCGGGCTTGGCAACCTTCGTGACCGCCTTCGCGACCACCTTCTTGCGTGCGACGGCAGGAGATTTGGCAGGTGGCTTCTTCGACACAGTCTTCGAAGCCGCTTTTTTGGTTACTTTCGGTTTCGATGCCAAACGGACTTGGCTTTTGGACGATTTGGTTTTGGTTTTCAAGCAGCTTTGCCGGTGGTCCTTATCACTGAAAGGGCCGAGAAACATCCGCTACGCGGATTTTTAGGTCAAGGATTAGTTTTTGTATTTTCATTCGCTCCCCGGCGGAGAGTCCGGGTTGGGCGAGGCGGTTTTTGAGCCCTTCGACTTCCTGCAGCCATTTCTGGGCTTCCAATCCACCCCAGGTTTCCATTGCGCGGGGCAGAGGATCCGCGATCGGCCGGGATAAGTCGAGGCCGGAGAAGGCCCGTTCTTCGGCACCGCCCAGGGTGCTCAAAAATCGGGTCACCGCGACAGGATCTCCATCTTCATACTCCGCGCCGGCGATGAGATCCAGAAGACCGCCTTGGGGATCCAGCTCTTGCGCGGACCCTTTTTGCCGGAGCCATTCACGGACTTCCGAGCTGATCAGCGCGAGCCGGCAGAGCATTCCAATTCCAGGCGGGAGCGCCAGCTTCTCGGCTTTTGGCGCAGGCGGTTCATCGGCATCCTGGATTGCCGGGGCCTTCATCGCAGACCGGATTGCGGAGTGGGGAAGCGCCAGCCTGGTCGCCAACCGGCCCAGAACGGATTCGCGGAGCGCGGCATCCTGGATGACCGCAAGCGGAGGGCCCAGCCGGCGCACCAAACGGGACTTTCCGGCGGGATCGTCGAGCTCGCCGGAAGATTCCGCCTGGTCGGTGGCATGGTCGAAAAAATCCTTCGCCCCTGAGACCGCATCCAGAAATGCCCCCGGGCCGCTGCGCCGGATGAGGGAATCCGGGTCCTCGCCCTTCGGAAGTTCGACCACTTTTACAGCCAGCCCCTGCCCGAGCAGCGCCGGAAGGGAGCGGGCAACCGCCTGCTGGCCGGCGTTGTCGGAATCGAAACACAGGAGAACGGTCTCCACAAACCGGCGAAGGAGCCTGGCCTGATCCCCTGTAAATGCCGTGCCCTGGGGCGCAATGACATTGCGGATGCCGGCTTCGAATGCTGAGATCAAGTCCAGCTGGCCCTCGCAAACGATTGCCGCATTTTTCTCGATCAGATCCCGTTTGGTCTTGTCGAGTCCATAGAGGACACGGCCCTTGGTAAAAAGCGGGGTCTCCGGGGAGTTGACATATTTGGCGGTCTTGGCCCCGGGATCCAGCACTCGCCCGCTGAAGGCCACGACCTCGCCGTAGTCGTTGCGGATCGGAAACATGACACGGTCCCGGAACCGGCAGTAGAGGTTGTCCTCATCCCCTTCCTCCTTCGAAGACGCCAGCCCGCTTCGGAAAATCTCCTCCTTTGAAAACTTCCGCTCCCGGAGGAAAATCAGGAGGGCATCCCAGGAATCCGGAGCATATCCCAGCTGCCAGGAACGGGCTATCTCGCCGTTGATTCCGCGGGATTTGAGGTAGTCGCGGGCCACGCCGCCAGCCTGCGATTTGAGCAGGTTCTGGTGAAACCATCCCGAGGCTTCCGCATGGAGAGCGAGCAACCGCTCCCTGAGGCCGCGCTGCCGGTCATCATCCCCCCCCGCATCTTCGATGATCGGAACCCCCGCCCGTTGCGCCAGCTTCCTGACGGCCGATGGAAAATCCAGATGCTCATAATCCATCACGAAGCGGAGGACTCCTCCCCCGGCTCCGCATCCGAAACAATGGTAGGATTGCCGGGCGGGGTTCACATGAAACGACGGGGATTTTTCACGATGGAAAGGACAGAGCGCGCGCATGGCCGTGCCGGCCCGCTTGAGCGGAAAATACGACCCGATGACCTCGACAATATCATTTGCCTCGGCCACGCGCTGGATTGTCTCCTCGGATATCAGTCCCACATGCCGAAATTACCTTGCGGGCCGGATCAGCGCGAGGGAGATTCCACAAACGATGCGATTTCTTTTTTTCATCCTCGCCACCATCCTGCCGCTGCAGGCGGCGGAACAGAAGATTGAAAAAGGAGCTGTTGTGGTGCTCCCTGTCGAGGGGGTGGTCTCCGAAGCGCAGTTTCTTTTTCTGCGCCGGGTCTTGAAAAAGGCGGAATCTGCGGGGGCCTCCGCCCTGATTCTGGACATGGACACCCCGGGGGGATCGCTCAAGGCGACCGAGCACATCATCCAGATGCTGATGAAAAGCCCTGTTCCGGTCTACACCTACGTGAATACCAATGCCGGCTCGGCGGGCGCACTGATCGCGTTGGGGACAAAGAAGGTCTACATGGCACCGGTAAGCGCGATCGGCGCTGCGGCCCCGGTGGCCGGCTCCGGGGAGGAAATCTCGGCGACCATGAATGCGAAGATAGTCTCCTACTACTCCGGGTATTTCCGCAGCGTGGCAGAACTCAACGGCTACCATCCCGAACTCGTGGACGGCTTCATGAACCTCGACAAGGAAGTCAAGGTGGGTGACCAGGTCATCAATCCGAAAGGGGCCCTCCTCACTTTGAGTGCCCAGGAGGCCGTGAAGATTACCGGGGGCAAGCCCCTGCTGGCCTCCGGGATTGCCAAAGACATCGAAGGTCTCTGCACGGCTGCGGGGCTGGATCCGAATGCTGTGGTTAAAGTTCCGCCCTCCGGCTTCGAGGTTCTCGCACAGTGGATCACGCTCCTCGCACCCGTCCTGCTTATCGGCGGGATTATCGGGGCCTACATGGAGTTCAAATCCCCCGGGTTCGGCGTGCCGGGCATAGTGTCCGCGCTCTGCTTTGTTCTTTTCTTTTCCGGGCACTACATCGCGGGGCTCACCGGGCTCGAGGTCGCAGCGATCTTTGCCCTCGGCCTCCTGCTTGTCGTGGCGGAGCTCATATTCTTTCCCGGCGTCGTGATTATCGCGGCTTTTGGAACCGCTCTCATGGTCGGAGCCCTGTTTTTTGCGATGGTCGATTTCTACCCGGCCCAGCCCTTTGATTTCTCGTTTCCGGTGCTCGCGTGGCCGATGCTCAACCTGTCGATCGCGATTATTGCCTC
>CAZRIL010000005.1:66674-92138 GCA_964600115.1 uncultured Chthoniobacter sp.
CCGGTCCGCATCCTTTCGATCTCCGGCGATGCGATCGTCGTGGAGCAGGCGTAGCGATCCCGCGGGCTGCGCCCGTGAAGGAAGGGAGGGATATTTCAGGCGGCTTTTTGCGCGATGATATAGAGGTGCTTTTCCGGGTATTGATCGTATTCCAGATGCCTGCACACGCATCCGAAGCGGGCGAGCATTTCGAGCGTTTTTGGAATCCCCGGCACGCTGTAATACATTGGCGGTCCCATGCACGAATCCATTTTCTCCGCAGGCCCATCCAGCCCTCCGGTCGTAAAAATCAAAACCCCGCCCGGGTTCAGCCCGGCACAGAGCTTCCGCGTGACCGGTTCCTGCTCGGACAAGGGGAGATGCCATGTGCTGTCCCATGCTGAAATGAAATCATACTTTCCGGGGAGTTCCCACGTGCAGATGTCAGCGTGATAGAAGCGGACCCCCGGACTGCGCACTTCCGCCATGGCGATCATCCTGCCGGAGATGTCGATGCCCTCCACGCTGAAACCGCGATTTTGCAGCAGGTCCGAAAACCGGCCGCTGCATCCGCATCCGACATCGAGTGCGAGGCGCCCCTCCGGAACAAACTGAAGCGCGCGCTCAAGCTGGGCGAGGCCGTTCGTCTGAAGCTTCGGTTCCAGCCATCTCCCGGCAATGCTGTCGTAGCTCGCGGCGATTTCGATCGGTTTCATCCGGGAGCCCTATGCAATAAACCCTCCGCCGGCAAGCCGCCGGCTTATGCGAACGGGGCGGCAGGAAACATCTTGTTGCTGTCAAAAAGCCATTTTGGGGGTAGAGAGAATGGCAATGAAAATCGTTGTAACCGGGTTGATCGGACAATACGCATTCGGCGGTGTAACCTGGGATTACATGCAGTATGTCCTAGGGTTTCAGGCGCTGGGACATGAGGTTTGGTATCTCGAGGACACATCCGCCTGGGCGTATGATCCCGTGAAACAGGAGCCGAGCGCGGATTGCTCGCACAATACCGGCTACCTCAGCCGCGTGATGCACGAGTTCGATATGGGGGACCGCTGGATCTACCGCAATGGGGCGGATGGCACCTACCACGGGGCGGAGAATTCCGCCGAGGCCGAGGAGATCATCAAATCCGCCGACGTTCTGGCCAATGTGTCCGGGGCCTGCTGGCTGCGGGAGCCGACAGAAGCAATCCGGACGAAGCTGTTTTTGGATGGAGATCCGATGTTCACCCAGATCAGCCTCGCAACCGATCCGGACACCGAGTATGCGGCCCGCGTTAAGATGCATGACCGGCACTATTCGTTCGGCATGAATATCGGAAATGCCGGCTGCGATGTCCCCACTGCCGGCCTGACCTGGAGACCGACTGTCCAGCCGGTGGCGCTGGATTGGTGGAACAAAACGCTCATGCCGCCGGGGGCCGGACACATTGCCGACGGCGCCTGGACGACAGTCATGAACTGGGCGAGCTATCCGCCGAAGGAGTTCGACGGAAAAACATACGGTCAGAAGGACACGGAATTTGCGCACTTCATGGATCTCCCGGCGCTGACGAAGGAAAAGTTCGTCATGGCCATGGGCCAGGGAGTCGGACAAAAGCGCCCGACCGCCACGCTGGAGGAGAAAGGGTGGACGATCATCGAGCCGGATATCCACATCCCCGACTACGCGAGCTACCACGATTTTCTGACGAATTCCAAAGGCGAGTGGAGCATTGCCAAGAACGGCTATGTGAGGTCCCGGAGCGGATGGTTCAGCTGCCGGAGCGCCTGCTACCTCGCAGCCGGGAAACCGGTGGTCGTGCAGGATACCGGCTGGACGGATCACCTCCCCTCGGGCAATGGCGTCCTCGCATTCCACACGCCGGAAGAAGCGGCAAAAGCGCTGGAAAACATCGCTTCAAACTACGAGTATCACTGCCTCGAAGCGCGAGCGTATGCGGAGCGATATTTTGACGCCACGAAGGTCTGCGCAGAGCTTCTGGAATGAGAAGCCCGGGATGCCAGCAAGGGCTGGAAAAATGATGGCGCCCGCAATATCCAAGCAGTGGTGCAACTCGTCGCCACCCCCTCTCTGGTCGCCGTGCATGATCATTTCCCTGGCCGTCTTTCTCATTGCGGCAGCCCTGATGCTCGGAGGTCTGGGGAGCTATTCGCTCTGGGATGACGAAGCCATGGATGCCTTGAGCGCCAAGGGCATCATGGCATCCGGGGACACCACCGCCGTCCTCGGCAAGAATATCGTCGCCTACCGGGGAGGTCTTTTGCTCGTGAATCTTCGGCATCAAGGAATGTGTCCGCTTCCTGCCTACGTGACGGCCTGCTCATTCAAGTTATTCGGCGTGAGCGCATGGAGCGCACGTTTGCCATTCGCGTTGAGCGGCATCCTGAGCGTCGGACTCATGCTCCATTGGGGCATAAAATTGCGCGTCTCAGCCACAAGGCAGTTGTTGCTTGGTTTAGCCATCATTGGAAACGTCTCGTTCCTTCTCTATTTCCGCAACTGTCACTATTATGGAATCGGCATCCTGCTGAATATAGCGATTGTCTATCTCTATCTCTACCGGCTTTCCACTCCATCCGGCCAGTATCTCCTCGCACTAGCATCTGGACTGCTGATGACAGCCAACTATACATGGTTTGTCGCTCTTTACGCGTGCCTGTTTATTGACTATTTGCTCTGGCGGCGTCATGTCAGCGCCATATCCTTGGGCGGATTCATTCGTGTATTCGTGCCTCAGGTTCCATTTGGTCTGGCCATACTCGCCTGGTGGAATCCGCTTGGAACCCACGTTGCGGAATATCTTCAAGGTAATACGATAACGGATAGAGTATGGCTGTTCTTCTGGAACTGGCGGGATCTAAATATCTGCGAATTCATTTCGGCCACACTCCTCTTAGGAGCCTGTTGGCTGGCTTGTCTCAAGCAAAACATCTGGCTCAGACGTATGTTAGTGGCCCTTGTCACTTATGTGTCCATCGTGACAGTCTTATCAACACAGGTACTGAAAGGGGCGTCGGTGTGCGATATACGCTATCTGGCCGGATCCCTGCCGCTCTGCATTGCCATCTCGGTGCTGGTGATAGGCCGCGTCGAGAGACTTTCAAAAATCGCGGCAGTTTTCCTCGCACTTATCGCTTTCGGAACCAATTTGCTCAATGGCGGACCGCTACTTCCGCAGGGCTTACGCTCAACGATAACGGCATTTGTCGAAGAACTCGTCCATCCGCAAACTGAACCCTACACACCGACTGCGACCTGGATCAAAGAACACGTGCCCTCAGGATCCTCCATATGGGTCCTTCCAGACTACATGAACTACCCGCTCATGTTCCATGCGCCGGAGGCAGTTTATGCATGGCAATTGGAACGCGGGGAATCTCAATTTAACGGCCTCGATCCCATACATTTCAAGGGAGAAAAACCACCTGACTTCATTATCACATTCGGTCCGGTGATCCAGGAGATCCTCCCGCTTCTAAAACGCTGGGCCGGCAATGGCACTCATTATGAGAACGCTGCCAAGTTGGACGTTTTTTGGGAGGATCGCTACAGGCCCGAGTTGTTTTGGAGAACCTTCGAAACCATTACTGACTATGATCGTTCTCTGGAAGCGGTAAGCATCTTCCGAAGGTCGAAGCCCCAACAATTTCTGAATGCCAAATAGTTATCATTTCAACAAAACATGGGCAGAAAGCCAGTGTGGCAGCGCATTGTGAAGCGGGAAAGACGAGCGTTGGGTGCAGGGGCACAAGCAAGCTATGTGAGGCGCCGCCCCCGCCACGGCTGGCATTAAACAAAAATGAATCTCTCTGACCTTAAAAACGCCGCCCTCGTGATTGCCGGCCACGGATCGACGCAGAATCCGGATTCCTGTGTGCCGACCCTGACACATGCGGAGACCATCCGGAGGCGCGGGATCTTTGCGGAGGTGGCGACGTGTTTCTGGATGCAGGAACCCTCGTTCCGCGATGTGCTGGATCTGGTGAAGAGCCGGGTGGTCTACGTCGTGCCGAACTTTATCAGTGAAGGATATTTTACGCGGACGGTGATCCCGCGGGAGATGAGGCTGGAAGGACGCCAGACGGTTCGCGACGGAAGAACGATCAACTACTGCGAGCCAGCGGGCAAGCATCCTAAGATTACGGAACTCCTGGTGCGCGAAGCGCGCTCGGTGGCTCCGGACGAGGCACCGGAGGAAACGAGCCTGATCATTGTCGGCCATGGCACGGGCCGCGATTCGAGCTCGGCCGGGGCGGCAAGATTCCAGGCGGGGCTGATTTCCGCTGCCGGCGGCTACGGGGAAGTTCTGGCCGCCTATATGGAAGAGCCTCCGTTGATTGCCGAATGGGACAAGCTCACCTCACGGAAGAATGTCGTGGTTGTTCCGTTTTTCATATCGGACGGCCTGCACAGCTATCAGGACATACCGGTGCTGCTCGGGATCCGGAGCACTCCCGGGCAGGCAGCCAGCCAGTCGGACGTCTTCCGCCACAACCCGCATGAACTGCGGGGCAGGCGGCTCTACTACGGGGCGGCAATCGGAACGGAGCCGGGCTTTGCGGATATCATCCTCGACCAGGTTCTGAGCCTTCGCCGATAGCCTCCTGAAGCGAGCGGATGATTTTGTCGGCGTGGGTGTCGATGAGGTGCTGATCGCGGCCTTCTATGAGGAGCCGGATTTTCGGCTCGGTTCCGCTGTAGCGGAGGAGGACTCTGCCCTTCCCGTCGAGCGACGACTCTGCGGCGGAGAGAAGTTTCTGCACGTCCGGCAGGGATTCCAGCGGGGGTTTTTCGCGCACGCGGAGGTTGCGCTGGGCCTGCGGGAATTTTTTCAGAACCCGCTTGAGCTCGCTGAGCGGCTTCCCGGTGTCCGTCATCACCCGGAGGATCTGGAGCGCGCTGACGATGCCGTCGCCGGTGGTGGCAAAATCCCGGAAGATCATGTGCCCGCTTTGTTCGCCGCCGACATTGTAGCCCTCGCGCAGCATGGCCTCGATGACGTAGCGATCGCCGACCTTTGTGCGCAGGAGACGGCCGCCATGCGACGCAAGCGTTTCGTCGAGCCCGAAATTGCTCATGATCGTCGACACAAGCGTGTTGCCGGCAAGGCATCCGCGGTTGAGGTAATCCACTGCGGCGATGGCGAGGATTTCGTCGCCGTCCACGACCTCGCCATGCTCATCGCAGAGCAGGACACGGTCCGCATCGCCATCGTGGGTGATGCCGATGTGCGCGTGGCTTTCCTTGACGAAGCGCTGGATCTCCCCCGGGTGCGTGCTGCCGCAGTTGGCGTTGATATTGGTCCCGTTCGGCTGGTTGTGGTAGACGACGACATCGGCTCCGAGCTCGCGGAGGATGCAGGGGGTCGACTTGTAGGCGGCTCCGTTCGCGCAATCGACGGCGATGCGCAGCGACTCGAGCGTGCGCCCCCGGGGGTAGCTTTGCTTGGCAAACTCGACATAGCGCCCGAGCGCATCGTCGATCCGGTAGGCCTTGCCGATATTCGTGGCCGTGGGCCGGATATTTTCGATCTCGCCGCTGAAGACCAGTCCCTCGATCCGCGCTTCAATTTCATCGTCGAGCTTGTAGCCGTCGTGACGGAAGAATTTGATCCCGTTGTCCTCGTAGGGATTGTGGGATGCAGAGAGGACGATCCCCGCATCGGCACGCAGAGACCGGGTGATATACGCGACGCCGGGCGAGGGGAGAGGACCGATGACAAGCACATCAACCCCGAGCGAGGTGAGTCCGGCCACCATGGCATTCTCCAGCATGTAGCCCGAGAGGCGGGTGTCTTTTCCAAGGACAACTTTGCGGCGGCTGCCGGGATGGTGCATGGGCCCGCCGAGGGCGGTGAAGACATGGGCGGCGGCGCGGCCGAGTTTGAGGGCGGTTTCGGCGGTGACGGGCTCGATGTTGGCGACCCCGCGGATTCCGTCAGTTCCGAATAGTTTTCGTTGGTGTTGGCTCATTGGTTTTTGGCGGGGGGAGAAGTCTTGCGGCCTCGTTGGCGCGGTCGCGGGGGAATTCAAACCTTGTGTTTGTCCGGTCCACGTTCTGTTTGATGAGATACCAGAGCGCGGTTGCCAGGATCAGACAGGTGATCTTCGCTTTCCAGTTGTTGAGAATGATCTCTTTCATATTTGTCATGCAGGAGGAGTTGGCTCAGGCGGCGGCGGAATTTTTCGACGCTCAGGTTGCGCTCGATCAGCCCGCTGTGGCAGATCGACACCTGGCCGGTCTCCTCGGACACAACAATCGCGACGGCGTCGGATTCCTCGCTGAGCCCGAGCCCCGCACGATGACGCAGGCCGAGGTTGCGATCAAGATCCTCGCGCTGGGTGAGCGGAAAAATGCAGGCGGCCGCAACAATGCGGTCGCTTCGGAGGATCAGGCCCCCGTCATGAAGCACGGTCTTCGGCTGAAAAAGCGTGAGGACAAGCTCCTTGGAATACTCGCTGTCCAGCCGGACCCCCGTCTCGACAAATGTCTTGAGGCTGAGCTCGCGCTCGATCGCGATGAGCGCTCCGAACCCTTTGCTGGCAAGCTCGAAGACCGTGTCGGTGATCTCCTCGATCGTCTCGCGTTCCTCGAAGGCGGATGTGAAAAAGTGGTGGCTGCCGAGCTCGGTGAGCGCGCGGCGCAGCTCGGGCTGGAAGATCACCACCAGCGCGATTGCCAGAAACACCGAGAAACTTTTCAAAAGCCATCCGATGACCATCAGGTCGAAGATCTGCGAAACCAGCGTGAGGGTCAGGAACACCAGCGCAAGGCCGATGAGAATCCGCGCCCCATGGGTTCCCCGGAGGTAAAGATACGTGAAGTAGAGGACGACAGCCAAAATCGCGATCTCGACGCCTGACGTCCAATTTTCTCGAAGGAAAGATCCGGCAGCCTCAAGCATCCGCGATGATCGCCTCCGTCATGCGAAGCGCCTCCAGGTGGGGTTTGACATCATGGACACGGAAAATCCTTGCCCCGCGCTCCCGGCAGAAACTGGTGAGCGCGACTCCCGGCCAGAAGCGGTCCTCGATCCGCGGGCTTCCCGCGATCCAGCCGAGGAAGGATTTTCTGGAAAGCCCGATCAGCAATGGCCTCGAGGGAGACGCGAATGCGGACAGGCTGCGGAGCAGAAGCCGGTTGTGCTCCGGGGTCTTGCCGAATCCGATTCCTGGGTCGATTGCGATGCTCATCGGGTCAATCCCGCAGCCTACCGCCTGACCGATGGCCTGTCGAAAAAAATCCCCCACTTCGGCGACAACATCGTCGTAATGCGGCGACGCCTGCATCGTCATCGGCGTTCCCTGCATGTGCATGATGACGACTCCCGCCGACGAGCACGCGACGACTTCAGCCATCCGGCAGTCCCCGCTCAGCCCCGTGACATCGTTCACGATATCCGCCCCCGCCTCGAGGGCCGCGAGCGCCACATCTGCCTTGGAAGTATCGATGGAGATCAGGCAATCCATTCCGGCCGCCCGCAACCCCTTGATGACCGGCACAACCCGGGCCGTCTCCTCATCGGCCGGAACTGGACGCGCTCCCGGGCGGGTGGATTCACCACCGACATCCAGGATGGCGGCGCCTTCGGACACCATCTGAAGCCCGTGGCGGATCGCTGCATCCGGCGCGAGGAATTCGCCGCCATCCGAGAAGGAATCCGGCGTCACGTTGAGAACGCCCATGACCCATCCGTGCCGCGAGAGATCGTGGTCGCGGCCGCGGATTTTCCAAGTCATGTCCATCGCCAGAGTTGAACCACTAAATTCCACTAAAATCCACTAACATGGAGAGAGGCCCGCTGATCCAGATGCTGGCGATCTCGAAGGCAATGGTGCAGTTCACGCAAAACTCAGCCCCGCTGCATTTTTAGTGCTTTTTAGTGGCCGTTAGTGGTTTCCCAATCATTTTTCCAGGCGGATCCGTGCGGAGCGGCCGTGGGCGTCGAGGCCTTCGATCCCGCTGAACGTCTCCAGATACGGAAGGGAGGCGCGGAGCGAGGGTTCGTCGAACATGACCACGCTCGTCCTTCGCTGGAACTGGTCTGCCGTGAGTCCCGCGAAGGATTTTCCCGCACCTCCTGTGGGCAGCTCATGGCTGGGGCCCGCGAGGAAGTCCCCGCCAACCACGGGAGAAATTCCTCCCAGAAAAATCGCGCCCGTTGTGGTGAGCTGCAGGGCGATCTCGCCCGGCCTTGCGGTGGCGATCGAGACATGCTCGGCCGCATAGGCATTGGCAATTTGAACCGCGGACTCCATGTCCTCAACCAGAATCAGGGAGGCATTTTTAAGCGCGGACGCGAGTTCCTTCGGACGTTTGGAAAGTTTGATCTGCTTTGAGAGCGATTTCTCGACGGCAGAAAGAATCCTGGAGGAGTCCGTGAGGAGAATGGCGGCGCTCCCGCGGCCGTGCTCGGACTGGGCCAGGAGGTCGGCTGCAATCCAGGACGGGTTCGCACTGCTGTCGGCAATGACAAGAACTTCGCTCGGCCCCGGGAGCAAATCCACGGCAACACGCCCGAACGTCTGGCGCTTAGCCTCAACGACCCAGGCGTTCCCGGGACCGAAGATCTTCTGGACCGGACGGATCGTTTTTGTTCCGAAGGCGAGTGCAGCGATCGCCTGAGCGCCTCCGACGCGGTAGATCTCGGTGGCCCCGCATTCCGCCAGGGCAGCCAGAAGGGCGGGATGCACGCAGCCGTCTTTGCCGGCCGGCGTGACGGCCACGATCTCCCGCACGCCGGCCGCAGCGGCCAGTGTGCAGGTCATGATAGCCGAGGAAACCAGCGGAGCATTGCCTCCCGGGATATAGATTCCCACCCGCTGAAACGGGTCAAAACGCTCGCCGACAACAGCCCCCTGCCGGTTCTTCATAAACCAGCTCTTGCGCAGGCTGCGGCGGGCAAAATTGCGGACGTTTGCGCGCGCGGCGGAAATGGCCCGCCGCGTGTCGGCTGGCAGTTCGGCGATCGCGCGGGCGGTCTCGGCCGGGGCGACCGGAATCTGCGAGGCCCCGAGCGAGGGGCCTCCGAATTTTTTGGTGTAGCGCAGGAGCGCGGCATCCCCCTTCTCCTCGACCTCCGCGAGGATTTCCGCGACCAGGGACCGGACCTTGGGGTCGGGTGTGGCGTGGCGGTTGAGTGATGCGAGGGCCTTTCCGAAACCGCGGTCGCTGTGGCGCAAAACTTTCATGGGATCAGCGGATGTAGGCGATGATGAAGGCGGCGATGAAAATATTCACCAGCGCGAGCTCGAAAAAGAAATACCAGCCGAGCTTCATCAACTGGTCGTAGCGAAAACGCGGAAGCGTCCAGCGAACCCAGATGAACAGCAGAAGCAGGGCGCAGACCTTGGCGAAAAAGACGCCGATGTTCACGAGGCCGAAGACCACGGACGGGAGCCAGGCTCCGACATTGGAGAGGGTGACGACCACCCCTTCCGGCAGCGAGCCATCCGGAACGAGCGGGAGGCTCCAGCCACCCAGGAACAGCGTGACGATAACGCCGGAACCGGCGATCATCGCGGCATATTCGCCCAGAAAAAAGAGCGCGAATCCCATGCCGGAATATTCGGTGTGATACCCGCCAACCAGCTCCTGCTCGGCTTCGGGGAGGTCGAAGGGCAGGCGGTTTGTCTCGGCAAACATCGCGACCAGAAAGACGAAAAACGAGATGAGCATCGGGATCCACAGCGCGACGCGCTGCCACGAAAAACCCGCCGCACAGGCGGCCAATATGGCATTCAGATCTCCGGAAAGGATCATCTGCCAATCAAGGCCCTTGGGCCACCAAGGGGCCACCAGCCAGCCGTTCTGCACCTGCCAGTCGACAATGGCCGGGAGGTTCAACGTGCCGCAGATCATGAAGACCGGAATCACTGAGAGCCCGAGGGCGAGCTCATAAGAAATCATCTGCGAGGAGGAGCGGATACCTCCGAGAAACGGGTATTTGGAATTCGACGCCCATCCGGCAAGCACGATCCCGTATACCCCCAGCGAGGACACGGCGAAGACGTAGAGGACGCCGATGTTGATGTCGGCGATCACCATCGGCACCCCGAACAGTTCCGAGCCGAACGGCAGCACGGCGAGCACGAGGATCGGCGGGACCATCGCGAGCTTCGGGGCGATGTAGTAGTAGAACTTGTTAACGCTCGCCGGAATGAAGTTTTCCTTCAGCACGAGCTTCATCGCGTCGGCAATCGGCTGTCCGAGACCGAGGAAGGGCATGTCTTTCTTCAGCCCGAGCAGGGTGAGCGGGATGCCCACGCGGTTCGGGCCGACGCGGTCCTGGATGAGCGCGCAGACTTTGCGCTCGGCATAAACCGTATACGACACCAGCCCGAGGATCACCGCCAGAAGCCCGATCGTCTTTGCCAGAGAAGTCCACACGAGGAAAACCTCCGGGATGAACAAGACACTCAACATTTCCATGAAAATTGCTTATCCGCATCCCGCCGCCCCTGTCGAGGATCAAAGCTGTCGGGCGGCCTCCCTGTTCCTCGGGAAATCAGAGGCCGCCGGGGTTCCGGGGTCTCTGCCGGGCGCGGATGCGGGCGGTGGCGATATCCCAAATGAGAAGGGTCAGCGGATACACGATCAAAGACAGGATCGCGGCTGAGGGCAGCACCCCCACGAGAAACGGGATGGGGGCCTGCTTGATCATCTCGAGGACATCATGTGTGGGAACCTCGGACTGCCCGTGACCAAGGATCAGGCAGCCGATGCGGTATTGGGCATAAATGAAAAATGGCATTGTCAGCGGGTTGCTGATCCACGTCGCGGCGGCGGCGGCCGGGACGTTCACCCGTGTGAAGAAAGCCAGGAGCCCGGCTGCCAGCGTCTGGCCCGGTGCCGGGATCATCGCAAAAAACGCGCCGACCGCCATCCCGCCCGCGAACCGCCGGCGCGTCGGATGCCAGAGCTCGCCGTGAAACAGCCGGTCCCCGAGTCGCCGGTGCAGCCATGTTCCGCGGATGTTTTTCACCCGCGGCATGTGCCGCAGATATTTACCGAACCAGGACCGTCGCCAATGAATGGGTTTCATGTATCTTTTCAACGATCAGGCTTGCCAAGGGGCACTTCAATGGTTCTTATGCCCATCGTATGAAGAAGATCGAGGCCATCATCAAACCCTTCAAAATGGAAGACGTAAAGGAAGCACTTGCCGAAATCGGCATTGAAGGGATGACGGTTACCGAGGTCAAGGGCTTCGGTCGCCAAAAGGGACACACGGAAATCTACCGCGGAAGCGAATACACCGTGGACTTTCTTCCCAAGGTGAAGTTCGAAGTCGTGGTCACGGACGCCATGGTCGAAAAGGCGGTGGCGGCAATCTCGACCTCTGCCAAAACCGGAAAAATCGGCGACGGAAAAATCTTTGTGCTGCCGATCGAGAATGCGATCCGCATCCGCACGGAAGAGGTCGGCGAAGACGCGATCTAGCTTCACGTGGGGCTGCCAGACTGGCTTGTGGTGGTTGTCCTCGGGATCGTAGAGGGTATCACCGAATTTATCCCCGTATCCTCCACAGGTCACCTGCTGATCGTCGAGCACTGGCTTGGCGCCCACCAGACCGACCTGTTCAATGTGGTGATCCAGTGCGGCGCGGTTCTCGCCGTGCTTCCGCTCTTCAAAGACCGCATCGCCATGCTGCTCCGCTGGCGTGAGCCGGCAAGCCTGACGCTGAACCTGAAAATCCTTACGGCCTTTCTGATCACGGTGGCTGGGGGGCTGGTCATCGACAAGCTGGGCGTCGAACTCCCTGAAACCGTCCAGCCTGTTGCCGCGGCGCTGATCGTCGGCGGTCTCCTTTTCATCGCTGTCGAGTATTTGATGAAAGGGAAGCCGGTCTGCGAGGAAATCACCTGGACAGTGGTCATCGTGGTGGCTGCATCGCAGCTGGCTGCCGCAATATTTCCGGGGGCCTCAAGATCGGGGACAACGATCATTTTTGCGATGATGCTCGGGGCCAGCCGTGTCGGGGCAACCGAGTTTTCATTCCTGGTTGGCATTCCCACGCTGCTGGCTGCCGGCGGCTACAAGATTTTGAAGGGATTGAAGGCTGGTGCCCATGAAGACTGGCTGCTGCTCGGGCTGGGAACAGTCGTCGCTGCGGTCGTCTCCTTCATCGCGGTCCGGTGGCTCCTTCGATACATACAATCCCACACTTTTGTAGGGTTCGGAATTTACCGGATCGCCCTCGGCTTGTTGCTCCTCTGGGCGTTGCTTCCGCGTTGAACCGCCCTGTTGTGCTCACCAAACTCCTCCTGGGATCCGCCCTCCTCATGACAACGCTCCATGCCCTTGAGATTCCCTTCTATGTGGGAACAAACCACGCGCCCGGAAAACTGAACGGCATCCTCCGGAGTTCGCTCGACTCAGACACCGGAAAAATCTCGCCCCCCGTCACGGTGGCCGATATCAGAGGCCCGAGTTTCCTGGGGGTCTCCGCAGATGGACGGTTCCTGTATGCCGCGATCGAGAAGGACGGTGGAGAAGTGGCCGCCTTCAAAATCCAGGATGACCGTTCACTCACTCTTCTGAATGCGAAGCCCGCCGGCGGAAAAGGGACCTGTCATGTCTGGGCTGACAAGGCACATGTCTTTGCGTCGAACTATTCCGGGGGAAATGTGACCTGTCTGTCGCTTCTGCCGGATGGTTCACTGGGTGAGGAGCAGGCAAATATCACATTCACCGGTTCAGGGCCGAACCCGGGACGCCAGCAAAAACCGTATGCGCACGGCGCGGCGGCCACTTCGGACGGGAGGTTTGTCTATGTTTGCGACCTCGGGACCGATCAGGTCTGGATCTTCCGCTTCAACCGCGAGTCCGGGCAGATGCAGCCTGCTGAGCCCCCGTCCGGAAAGGTTCCGCCCGGCGGAGGGCCGCGTCATCCGGTTCTCAGCCCCCGGGGGGAATTTCTCTATGTGAACAACGAAATGGGGATGAGCGTTTCTGCCTTTGAACGGAGTCCGGAAACAGGAGCGCTTCGCCTTCTCCAGACCATTCCGACTTTGCCGGAGGGGGGTTCCCTTGAGGGGGCAAGCACCTCAGGACTGGTTATGCATCCGACCGGCAAATGGCTCTACGTCTCAAACCGCGGCCATAACAGCATCACGGTTTACCGGGTTCAGCCCGATGGGACATTGAAGTTCCTGCAGAATGCTCCATCCGTGGTCGATATGCCCCGCGAATTTTTAATCGACCCCTCAGGCAGATGGCTTGTGGCCGGCGGCCAGAAGGACGGCGCGATCGCCACAATGAAGATCCATCCCGCCGATGGAACGCTCGCCCCTGCGGACCGCATTGATACAGGCGCTGTTCCCGTCTCGTTTGCTTTTCTTCCCTAGTCAGAATTCCGTTCACATAGCTGACACTTGGCCGCAAAATGCGGCGCAGAACTCCTGCCTGCGAGCGGGAACGATGGCGGGCAGGATGCCCGCGCTCCGTTCTGAAGTAAACAGCCTCTACCGGACGGCGCACCAAGCCTTCCGGGATCGACCGGGACCTGAATTCGGATTTGCTTCCCCGGGAAATCCGGCGCATCTTGTCACCTCAACTTGGAACAGGAGGAGACACTATGGAAATCACCACCCCCGTCGGTTCTATTCTCGATAGAAAAGGTCATCAGCTCTGGTTCATTGAACCCACATCCACTGTCTTTGACGCCATCTCGCTCATGGCCCAAAAAAATGTCGGCGCGCTGCCGGTCATGAAGGATTCGCGGCTTCTCGGAATGATCTCGGAACGCGACTACACCCGGAAAGTCATCCTGCAGGGACGCGTTTCGCGCGAGACCCCGGTTGCGGACATCATGACAAAAAATGTCATCACCGTGTCCGGAACCGAGTCGGTCGCGGACTGCCTCGAGCTCATGACAAAAAATCATGTCCGTCACCTTCCGGTGATGGATGGGGACAGCCTGACCGGGCTGGTCTCGATTGGAGATCTGGTCAACTGGATCATCCTTGCCCAGTCGAACGCCATCGAGGATCTCCACCGGTTTGTCACCGGAGCGTATCCGGCCTGACGGGACCGCGGGTGACCAAGCGCGGAATTCATCCTGTGCAGAGAGCCTGAATTCCTGCCTAATAGCCGAATGTCCGCCGAGATTATTCCCGATCTGCAAGCCTGCGTCCTTTGTGAGGATGTGCGCCAGGAAGCCAGCGGACAGCAAACGTTGATCGGTATCATCGGCATGATTCCGGCTCCCGTGATGCCGATCGGATTTTTCAAGCTGTGCCTTTGGAGCCGCTGGTGCGGGGGCGTCGGCGAGTTTGTCCAGCAATCGCTGATCCTCACCCCCGACGACGACCAGCCGATCGCGCAGAGCGAGGTCCGGTTTTCCCTGCCCTCACTGGAGACCCATGCCACGAACGTGCATGTCTTCGGAGGGATTCAGTTCCAGAAGCACGGGCTCTACACGGTCGAGGTAAAAGTCGACAACGAGCTTCGCCTGCGCTTTCCGTTGCCCGTGGTCCCGATCCAGGCTCAATCCTGAATCAGCCCTGGAACAGCGAATTCCGGATTGAGGCGAGCTCCGTCTGTTCCGCGAGCTTTTTGGTCACGGCTCGCAGCCGTCGTCCCAGGGTCGCCGCGACGCCGATGAGAATCTGAATCCCCGCCTCGGGGTAGTTGTTGATGAAGTCCTCGAGGTCCGCGCGAGTGATCATCCAGTATTGGCTGGGCTCGATGGCGATCACCGAGCACACGGCGCTGGCGGGATCGAAAAGGTCGACCTCCCCGACCCACTCGCCCTGGTTGATGGCCCCGAGAAGGATGTCCCGCCCCTCATCGTTACGACGTGCGTGGAGAAGGCCGCTGATGATAAAAAAAAGCTTTCCGTGAGGTATGCCCTCCGCGATGAGAATATCCGACGGGTTTGCAAGGTGGAAGCTGCCGTATGAGCTGAGCGTATCACGGTCTTCTTTGCTGAGCTGGGCTACAAGTCCGACCGCGGGAATTTGCGGGGATGTGAGTGACATGCCCCTGTCGAACCACAAATCCGGACCGCGGACAAGACGGATCGTTACCTTTGACGCTTATAAAAGCTGACCGCCGTTACCAAATCCATGGCCCGCTGGAGCACGGTGTCGCGCAGCGGAGGGCGCGCCCGGTCTCTGGTGCTCTCAATTTCCGGATTGGTGCTGGCGATCAGGGCAGCCTCGTTGAGGCGTGGCCGCTCGGAATCAAAAACAAACTGGCTCACGCCTTTGTCCTTCGCCGCAGCTTGGATTTCCGCCAGGACGCCGGATGGAAGCGAGATCGCGATATCCGGTTTCACTCCCCCGGGGAAAATGGTGGCATTTTCCGACAGAACAACCTGGGAGACCGCGACGCGGAGGATTTTCCCGCCCCCGAGCGGCACCTCGGAAAACTCCACCGCCTCGCCGGCCGTGTCGCTCCCGACAATCATTGCTCCCGCATTGATCCGGAGCGTGGCAGCGAGCGCCTCAGCCGCTCCGGAGGTATCGGGATCCGTGAGCACCACGATGATCCCCTCAAAGGCCGGCCCTTGATTCGAGGTGAGAATGCGCTCCTGTTTCGCGCTGGGCTTCTGAATCGAGAAAAGCATCCTGCCCTTTGGACAGAACCGCCGGGCGAAATCCGCGGCCGACTCGAACTCGCTCCCCCCGGCAACCGCCCGCAGATCCAGGATCACCGCCGGCAGCTTTTTTTCTGAAAAATTCGCAAGCGAGGCATCCAGTTGGCTGAGCGTCTCAGCATCAAGTTTTCCAGGGCGGATGTAGCCTGCCCGGTCGTCCAGAATTTCCGCAAGAAAAGGAACCGGCTCAGGGTGGGCTTCCGCGCTCTCCGCAGTCACGATCGATGCGCCCGGGGCCAAGCGCCGGAGCAACCCTTCCAGCAACGCTTTCTGCTTCGAGCTTTCATCCAGAGCGGATGGCGAAAGGAAGTTTGCCTGAAGAGCCTCGACCGCCTTCTGGACCTGGGGCGCGTCCAGCGAGTTGACTGTTTCACGGAGAGTCGGGGCCGGGGTGTCGGCGGCACCGGCCAGACGGAGAGCCAGGAGAAGGAGAAGGAATCGTTTCATAGTTTCGCTGGAGCGCCGATATCGTTCCGTCTCTGCAACCCTTCGAAGGATATCAGATCCGCCGCGGCGTAGGCTTTCCTGCGGGCTCCAGCCAGGTTGTCGCCCAGCGCAGTCACCCCGAGAACGCGGCCGCCATTTGTCCGGACAGTCCCGTCCTCAGACTTTGTGCCCGCATGAAAAACCACCACATCGGGAAGCTTGCCTGCCGCCTCGATTCCAATAATGGCTTTTCCTTTTTCGTAGCCGCCCGGGTATCCGCCCGAAGCCAGAATCACACAGGCCGCTTCCGAATCCCGCCACTCGGGTTTCGCCATTGAAAGCGTCCCGCCGACAGTGGCTTCCAGAAGATCCAGCAGATCCGAGCCAAGCCGTCGGACCAGAACCTGAGTCTCGGGATCGCCCCAGCGGCAGTTAAACTCCAGCACTTTCGGGCCGTCCGCTGTGAGCATCAGCCCGGGAAAAAGCATGCCGCGGTATTTTATTCCGTCCTTTTTCAATCCTGCGATGAAGCGGTCAAGGATCTCAGTCTTCACCCACTCGCGAAGTTGATCATCGAGTGCACCGGAGGGGCTGATTGTTCCCATGCCACCGGTGTTCGGGCCCTGGTCGCCATCGTGCGCGCGCTTGTGATCCCGGCAATCGGGGAACAGGAGATACGAGGAGCCGTCAATCAAAGCGTGGATCGAACACTCGGATCCTTCGAGAAAATCCTCGATCACGATCTTCCTCCCCGCGTCGCCAAAAACGCCTTCCTCCATGCACTGCCGGACCACGTGCTCCGCCTCGGCAGCAGTTGTTGCGATGATCACCCCTTTGCCGAGCGCGAGCCCGTCGGCTTTGATCACGAGCGGATACTTTGCGCCCCGGCACCACTCGCGGGCGCTCGGAGCGTCCGTGAATTCCCGATAGCCGGCGGTAGGGATCCCATGGCGGCTCATAAAATCCTTCGCGAAGGATTTTGAGGATTCCAGGCGGGCGGCTGCCGCCGTCGGGCCGAAAATTTTCAAACCTGCCGCCTCGAACGCATCGACAATTCCAAGGGCCAGCGAGTCATCCGGACCGACCACGGTGAGCCCGATGTCCCGGGCCTTCGCAAATTCCAAAAGCCCGTTGATATTGTCGGCGGCAAGAGGAACATTTTCGCCCAGCAAGGCAGTCCCGGCATTACCGGGCGCGCAAAATATTCCGGATACCCTCGTGGACCTGGCCAACTTCCAGGCAAGCGCGTGCTCGCGGCCGCCCGAACCGATAATCAGGACATTCATGATCCGAAAAGCAGAGTCGTTGTCTGAAGGGGCAGGGAAGGCCTCGAAAGCAGGACGGAACGCCCCTCGACGCTGCGCACGCTCCCATGCGTCCAGCCGGCTCCGTGCCCCATCGGAATCACAAGGCGGGGCCGGATCTGCGAGAGAACGGCCTCCCGGGCGGACGGCGAAAGCGAGCCCGCAACCGGAACGAAAAGCACATCCACAGTCCCGAGCTGCGAAACCTGGGCGGGCGTCAGCGGGCCCGCGAGCGAGCCGAGAAAACAGAACCGCATTCCATCCATGGCCCACGAATACACGATGTTCATGCCCTCGGCAGATTCCCTCTCGGGATCTCTGAATGTGGCGACTCCCCGGATACCCATGCCGTTCGCATTATTGATCCCAATGGCCATGCTCCCGCGGAATACCGTCGGCTGGTTTTCGGCGGCATCGACGTTGTTCGCATCCGGCCGCTCATGGCTGATGAGGATGATATCCGGCTTCAGTTCCCGCGGCAGCGTGCGGCCGCCGGTTCCTGCAACAAACGGATTCGTCAGGATGGAAGTCCCGATGGACGAGGTGATCCGGAAAGCCTGATTGCCGAGCCAATCCACCCTCACCTCGCGGGGGGCGGCTTGTTGCACCTCGCGCCCGCCGCATCCTGCAAGGAGGAGAACTCCGGTCACCGCAAACACCAGAGACCGCAATTCCCGGCTCCGCTTCTCAAACGCATCCATTTTGACCGTTTCGCTCATGTTGAAAATGCTTTTAGGCGAATTCCCTCTCTCTGGCAATTGCGACGCGCAGAATACGCAGGACCAACGACCAGTGACCAACGACCAAAAATGGCTGACATCTTTGTCCCCGGATGCTCTCCGGGGCTGGTGTGAGGGCAGGTGCGTTCTACAGACAACCAGAGCGATGCTCCTTTGTGTCGTTCCAGTCGCTATGACAGCATTTTCCAATAGATGAATACTCGACAAGATGGGATACACGAGCACCGCCCACTATGAAGCAATCATCCAGCGGCACATCCGATCCGGTCGCGCATCGAAAAAAACCGAGGTTATTCATCAGGCGCTGACTTTACTGGACGCTGTGACGCAAGGCCACGGCCCTGTTGGAGCGAGCTTCCGCAATGCCGAAGAACTTGAGTTCCACCTGCTGCAGGCTGGTCCTTCCTCGCCAATGACCGCCAAACGGAAGTCGCGCATCTATGGCAGCCTGAAGCCATGAGTTGGCAGGCATCGGAAAAGACTGACGAAGACCTGATTGTCGCCCGGGATTTTATCGCTTCCGACAACGAGGGGGCTGCCCGCGATTTTCTGGATGCCGCTTTTGAAACATTCGGGCAGTTGTCCAAAATTCCGGAAATGGGTCCGATGGCGGAATTCAAGCACCGGGCTTTGAGAGGCATGCGGTTTTTCGTTCTTCCACCCCCGTTCAATCGCTTGCTGGTTTTCTACCAACCGACCGACAAAGGAGTGGATGTCCGCCGCGTGCTCTACGGAAACATCAACTGGCGCGAGGAGCCAAAACGGTTTTTTTGAGCCGGCAAGGTTTCAGCCCTCACCAAATGCACCCTGTCACCCCATGCAGTCTTCCGCCACGAACCGCAATGCGCTGTTCCGTCATCACGCTTTGTTTACACCAACATTCTTAAGAATTTAAGAGTATCATTGAAACTTTTCTGCTGCCGGGCAGGATATTGGGCATGGAATTGAAGAAGAGCGTTGTCAGAAAAGCGGGGACGCGGACACGCCGCCTGGAGCGGGTGGTCAAGGGGTTTGCCAACCACCGCCGGATCGAGATCCTCGAACTGCTTGGAAAAAAGCCGGAGATGTCGGTGGGGGAAATCTCCATCGCAACGGAAATCGAGCTCAAGACCGCCAGCGAGCACTTGCGGCGATTGACGATTGCGGGCCTCGTCCTGAAGCGCAACGAGGGGCGCGAGGTCAGGCACGCACTCACGCCACGGGCACGCCACATTCTTACATTCTTAAGAATGTTGGCATAACTGCCGGAGAAGTGGAACGGCGGGGGCCATGGGTGATGGGGATGGAGAAAGCATGGACGGAGCCTTGGGGCACATGACGCCCGGCGCCATTCCTGAATCCGGCATGGCCGGAGGCATACCGGGGCGCGAAATATCTGCAGGGCGCCGCCCGGGAGATCAATTCGTCAGCGCGGTAAGTTTCAGGCGGAGGAACTTCTTATCAGCGCCCTCGAGCGGCACCTTCGCTTTGTAGGTCCGGATCGATCCGTTGTCTGAGACCGTGGCCGTCGAGGAAACCGTGGCCGGATTCCAGGTGATCAGGTCGGTGGATTCCTCAATCTCAACGGTGAGATCGGTGCGGGTGCGCTCGAGCTGGTAGGTGAGGGTCAAGTCTGTTCCCTCGGTCCCGATGGAGGGCCTTCCCGCGACCGACGCCACAGAAGGATCCATCCCGAATGCATATTCCTCCAAAATCCCGATCCCGTCACCATCCGGGTCGGCTCCGGCAGCCGTGGCCTCGGCGATCCCCTTTGCCTGTTTCCACTGGCGATAGCGGAATTTCGAAGCCAGCGGTTTCAGTTGGACCGCGTAGGTTTCCGATTCATAGCCACCTAAAAAGATCGACGCGCCATTGACAAATGACGTGCTGTAGGGCGCAAGGGTGATGATTCCAGCCAGCTTCCAGGTTGTCCCGAATTTCTGAAAGACACCGCCGCCGGAATCGCCCATCGCCGCTGTCGCCTCCGGACCGCTCGCATTGAAAACAAATTTGAGGGCAGGATAGCTGTAGGAGTAACCAGAAAAGGAAACGGGATCCGCCGTGGAAGCGGAGGTATTGGTTCCCCAGCGCTTTGCCTTGCTCACGTCGTTGGTGAGGAGTCCGCCCCATTCCCAGCCTGCACCGCTGATCACGTTGCCCTTTCCTTTGCCCCAGCCGATGAGGGTGCTGGCTTTATTTGTGTCGGTATCCGTCGAGTCGGGCAGAGGGACCATCGGCAATGCAGGAGGGGTCTGGATTTTGTAGAGTCTGAGGTCTGAGACAGGACTAAAGCTGATCGCCGGGAACAAGGGATCCACGGAATACCCGACCCCATCGAGGATAACGGATGTTGGCCCATAGGTGTGGTTCGCCGTCAGAACATATCCGTTTCCGATATACACGGCCGACGAATCAATGATGATCGAACCTGTTCTCTGCTGCTGAGCCACATTCGACCAGGGCGCTCCGCTCGAGGGCGCCGTGGTATACGTGGAGCCACCGGTGTCACCATAGATAATCAGCCCGAATGCCGTGCCTGGAAGCAAGGCAAGCAGGATGAAAATGTTACGCCGGACGTTCATGAGAGGAACAGCAACTCAACTTCGTGAAAAATTCCCCCGCTGCAACGAAAATCCTGCACCCGCGCCAATGGCGCCACACTCTGACATTCTGAAGAAAGTCGGATCAAACCAGCGAATGGGAGCGGCTCCCCGCAGGTGATGTCGGGTCGTCAGCCTTTGCCTATCGGATTCCAAGCCATTCGCACTTGCGGACGCTGCTCGTGGAAAAAGATCGGTCGTCCTGTGCTCCCGCAATGAGAAGGAAGGAGAATGCCCCGGACTTGTTGACTTCACCGCTCCAAGCCTCAGCCCATATAGAAGTAATAAATGGCTGCCCCTTTCGTCCTCGCAATCGTGGACTACGGATTTCTGTTTTCTATCCGTTTCCGAAACTCAAGGTAGCCTTTCAGTGACTCCTGGCGTCCGGAAGGGACCATGTCGCGGTTGCCGGAGATGAGCATCCACTCGGCAGTGGGACGCCAAACACGGCGCTCGATACCGTCTCTCGAATACTGCAGGAGAAAGCCGTTCGCCACCGCTTGGGAGGCCGACGACGGAGGACTGAAAACGTGGAATCCGAAAAAGCAGCAGATCGATGCAAGCGCCGAGGCGATGGGTAGCCGGGCAGCCCAACGGGAATAGTCAATTTGCTGCCAGGAAAGAGCAACCAGCCAGAATGTGCCTGGCACAGCGACAGCCAGATAGCCGGGATGCGTCGAAAGGTAGAGGGCATTGACGGCAAGGGGGCCGGCGATCGAGCACAGCGTGATGAGCACGTTTGAATTTCGAAAAAATGCACGGCGGTTTCTGTCAACCATGGCCATGAGTGGAATCGGCAACAACACCGCCACGGTCATGGCATACCAGATTCCCGAGCGTCCGAGATTTGCCATGGATTGGGTGGTCAACCCGGAGAGAAGGACGCTTGTTTTGTCCGTGTCTCCCGCGAGGGAAGCCGAAGCCTGGCGGAACGCCTCCCACCCTCCGAAACATGCGACGGCGAACGCCTGAAGTCCCACGACTATTGCTGCCGCGAGAACGTATCCAACCCAGACTCTCCATTTCCGGCAGTGAACAAAAAAAACGGCCGCAAAAAATGGCGCGAGCATGATGAACGAAGGCAGGCGGAATCCGGCAGACAGAGCCATTCCCAGGGAGTATGCCCAGATGCCTCCGTCACCCTGCTTCCCGAACCCCGGCCTGAAGGCCGCATTGAGCATCAGAGCGGCCACGAAGAGGTCGGCTGCGTGATTTGTGCCGGAACGTGAAAAATACAACGGAATCCAGGAAACAACGTAGGCCGCAAGCAGGCGCATTGCATTCCCGCTGCCCAGGAGTCGTTTTGTCCCGAAATACAAAAAGAGAATCGACCCGGCATAAAGCAGGAAACTCGCCCACTGGACCGCCGTTACCGGATCTGCAACGGCAAGGTTTATCATCCGTCCCATCGCGACAAAAAGCGGATACCCCGGAGCATGCGCCACCCAGCGCCCCTGCGAAACCGCTTCCGCATATCCGAGGGTATCCGGCATGAACGACGTATCCGGCCAAGGTATGGGGAACGCGAGCACGGCCGCGAGGAGGGCAGCACCCAGAAAGAACCTGTCGAACCAATCCGCTGGCCGACCGCATGCTGCCCCGGCGGCACTCCTGGCACCGCCGCTCTGCTCGATGGAGAAATCCATTTGCGTGACTCTTACGAAATGCCACCCGGCGTGCGAGATCGAACTTTGCGCGCGATGCCGTGGAGATTCAGCTTCCAGCGGGTTCCGCCCCGACATACGCTGCCCTCCGCATGAATGGCTTGCACAACTGGGCGGCAGTAGTCCCTATGGCAAACGAGGAACCCGACTTCGAGCCATTTATTCAGGCGATGGCCGCGACAATGGATGCCATTTCTTCGGGTAGGGTCTATCTGGTTGTTGATCGGGTGTCCCGCGACCGCACGCGGGAGATGTGCGAGGACCTGAGCCGCAGCGACAGCCGGTTCGTAACGCTCTGGTGCCCGGAGAACCGGAACCTTGCGGACGCCTATTTTGCCGGTTTCAGAGCCGCTCTGGCCGACGGCCATGAGTTCATCATCGAGATGGATGCCGGGCTTTCCCACGATCCGCGGGCGATCCCGATGTTCCTGCGGGTATTGAATGAAGGCAACGACTGCGCATTCGGCAGCCGGTTCATTAATGGAGGCTCCATGGCAGACTCCCCGCCCATTCGACGATTCCTTTCGCGCGGAGGAACCTTTGCCGCGCAGATCCTCCTGGGTGCCAGGCTCGCCGACATGACGTCCGGGTATCAGGGATTTCATCGAAGTGTCCTCGAAAAACTCGTTGCTTATCCGTTGCGCTCGCAGACCCATTTTTACCAGACAGAAGTCCGGCACCTTCTGAGGAAGCACCGGATCATCGAGGTCCCGATCCATTACCGCGCGCCGAGCCCGCGGGTCGCGGGAGGTTCGATCAGCGACTCCGTTCGCGTGCTCATTCACTACACCCTCCTGAGGTTGACCCGGAAGAGTCCACATATCTGAGATACATGCCGCACCTGATCGTCACCTCCATCTCCGGGCCGAATGCCGTTCTGGGAGAGCTTGCGGAAGGAGCCGCCGCGAACGGCTGGAAGTTCCACCTCATCGGCGACAGGAAGAGCCCCGAAGCGTTCGTCTTGAAAGGCTGCAATCACTTCAATATCGAGGCTCAGCGGGAGCTGCCGTTTGAATATGCCAGGCTCTGCCCCGAGAACAGCTACGCCCGGAAAAACAACATTTATCAGGCCTTGGTAGCCGGCGGCTGGCTTGAGGAAGCGGAACTCGACCTGCTTGATGCCTGGTTGGGGGATTGCAGGCAGCCCGGTCAGACTCCCGGCCGATGAAGCTGCCATGAAAGTTCTCGTCAGTGCAGTCGCCTGCAATCCCACGCGCGGGTCTGAATCGCATTTCGGATGGACAGCCGTCCGGGCACTGTCCAAGGCGCACGATCTCTGGGTGCTGGCACACGGGAACGATCGTCCTGCCATTGAGGCTGCCGTGGCAGCAGGAGAGCTGACGGGCGAGGTCCGTTTCCTGTATCACCATGGGCGCGCGAAATGGGGGAAGAACCGGTTGATTTCCCGCCTGAAGGCTTGGAGCGACTATACCGCTTGGTCCCGGTCGGTGGAGACAACCGCCATGCGGTTGGAGAAGGAAGTCGGATTTGATGTGATCCACCATGTGACCTTGTCCTCCTGGCGTGTGCCTTGCGGACTGTGGAAGCTGGGCAAGCCACTCGTGTGGGGACCGCTCGGCGGAGCGGAAGTTTTTCCAACCGGGCTGCTGGGCACGATCAGCCCGTCAGCCCGTGGGTTTGAGCTGCTCAGGCGCCTGCAGGGAATCCTGGCATTCCGGTCGCCATCGGTGCGGGCGACAGCCCGGAATGCGGCCATCATTCTTGCAGGGACTCCCGAGACCGGCGCACTGCTAAAAACGATCACGCGATCCGAAATCCGCCAGGTTTCCGCCGCATTTTTCAACGATGCCGAGATCGCGCGATTGGAGGCTGCAAAGGATTTTACCAAACCGCTTGCACTCTTTGCCGGGGGAGAAATCGAGGGACGGAAGGGGATTGTCATTGCCCTTGAGGCGTTGGCCATTGCCAGGCAAAAAGGCCTTCGGTTTACCTACCATGTCGGCGGGCAGGGACAAGAAGTCGAGTGGCTGCGCGTAAGGGCCAACCAGTTCGGGATCGGCGATGATGTGGAGATCGGCACCCGACTGACCGGAGGAGACTACCCCGCGAAACTCGCAGGCAGTCATGTTTACCTGCTGCCCAGCCTGCGCGACAACGCGCCGGTCACACTGATGGAGGCGATGCTTTCGGGTTGTGTGCCGGTGGTGGCCAACTGCGGCGGGCCCGGATGGATCGTTACCGAAGGAAGCGGCGTTCGTGTGGGCGTGACTGATGCCCGCCGTATGGCCGGAGAGATTGCTGCCGCTCTCCTGAAGCTCGACTCCGACCGCGAACACCTGGCAAACCTCAGCCGGAGCGCAAGCCAACGGATCCGCACCACTTTTCACGAGAACAATTACCTCGGGCACATCGAAGCCGCTTATCGCGCTGCCTTAGAAAAGAAGGGGTAGCCGCAAGAATGCTCAAAATACGCAAAAGAAGAAACCGCATTCATTCTTTTTCGAGACTTGCGCGCATTTTTGCGGATAAATTTGGCCCATGAAATCAAGTATCTTTGAACTCTGTGACAATGTGCGGCAGACGGCTTTCGAACTGCATTCATTTCTTCGGCACGGCCATCTTGAAAAAGTTTACGAAAACGGCCTGGCCAACCGTCTGCGTAAGCAAGGATTGGAAGTCCTTCAGCAGCATGCTCTGGCGGTTCATGATGAAGACGGAACCATCCTCGGAGATTACTTTGCCGACCTCTTTGTGAACGGGTCGCTCATCATTGAACTCAAAGCCACAAAAGCACTCGCCGATGAGCATACAGCTCAGCTACTCGGTTATCTGCGAGCCAGTCGGATTGAACATGGACTCTTGATCAACTTTGGATCGCCAAAACTCGGGATCCGGAAATTCGCCCTGACACCCGCATGAAAAAGCTCAGGAGTAATAGCCGCCAGAATGCTCAAAATGCGCATAGAGGGAACGGCGGGCTCTTCAATTTTGCGACTTCTGCGCCTTTTTGCGGCCAATGCCAACTCTTCACCAATGAATACTAGCCGCAAGAACGCTCATAGTGCGCATAGGGGGAAAACCGGGCTCTTCATATTTTGCGACTTCTGCGCCTTTTTGCGGCCAATCCATTCCCCTTGAACTCTCCCCGACACATCATCGTTACCAAGCAGTGGCCGATTCCCACAGGCGGAGGGCTGG
>CAZRIL010000006.1:0-54083 GCA_964600115.1 uncultured Chthoniobacter sp.
TAGTGGTTCAAAGTTTTCTTGAGGGGTAGGAATGGGTGCTGTTGCTGGGCCGCGCACTCGCTTTGATTCAGCCGCCATGCTTAGTAGCCTGGCGCGGATCCGTCCCGATATTGCTTAAATGCCGCACGGCAACGACCGGAGGCCCGGGTTCATGACGGGTTGGAGAACGGCTTCAATTTGTATTTGAGCGAGACGGACTCCGGCGGCACCGGCTTGTCTGGGGCATCGGCCGCCTGGATCATCACCGTGGCGTTCTCTCCGAGTTTGACCAGCCGGGGCTTATCGAGCTCGATGACGACGCCGAACCCGCCGCGATCGATCGTGACAGACGAGGTCGTTGCGCCGTCCGCGGTGAGCGGCTGGCCTTCGGCGGTCGTGACCGCTGTCCGGGTCTTGCGGTCGGGCTGTTTGTCGAGGAAGGGGATCATCTCCCACGCCTGCTTGATCTCCGACCATTTCCTTTCGTGCGCCCAGATCGAGAGGACACGCGCGCGGTCCGAGGTGGCGAGATCGACCGAGCAGTCGATGCTGTCGTCGTGGAAGGTGAACGAGCGGGAGGCCCGGACATGGGCGTTGCGGATTTCGCCCGAGCCGGCGACCGTGTTCCCATCGAGCTTGGCGTTGTCGTGCTCGGAGATCGCCGCGATGAGCGGGCGGCCGTCCCACGTCTCGCCCGCGAGCGTGTGGACGTGGAGGTTTTTCCACTGCGAGGGATGCATCCCCTTGCCGTAGGAATCGTGGAGGGTTCCCGCGAGCACGGGCCCCCTGCCGGGGATCGTGAGCTGGCAGATCGTGCCGCCGCTGAAGCCGAGCTGGCCCTCGAAGCATTGGCTCATCCACTCCGGTGCGATGCGGCCGTGGAAGGTCAGCATGTAGTAGCCCTTGCGTCGCGCGGCGAACCACTCGTCGCCGCCGTTGACGCTAGCCGTGAGGTCCGGGCCGGGTTCGCCCTTCCAGCGGAACTGTTCGGACTCCCAGTTTTTTGAGCCCAGGTGGGCGAACGTGTGCGTGCGAGTGGACCAGGGGTTTGCCGGCACGGGTGTTCCCTTGGCCTCGCGGCAGAACAGGTAGGTGTAGAGTTCCTTGTAGCGGTCGGCGACCTGCTGGAAGCGCGGGTCGTCTTTTACATCGCCGAGGATGCCGCCGCCCTTGACCCACTGGTTTTTATCCGGCAGCCAGTTGTCGAGGAGATAGGATCCGTAGTGGGCGTCGTGGGAAAAATGCTCCTGCGAGTCGCCCGACTTCGAGATGCCGACGCCGGGACCCCAGCCCTCGGTGGACCAGCGCTTCCAGAACTCCTCGAAGCGCTGCCTGAGCATCCCGTCGCCGGTGGCTTTCTGCGCATACCAGAGCGCGACGTTGATCTGCGAAAACGAGTTGCCGTTCACGCGCTCCATGCCGGCGCAGAAGCTGAGCCGGTCGCCGGCCATCACGAGCCCCTCGCTGATGATCGACTGGAGGTCGGCGGGAAGTTTCCCGCTGTTTGCGAGGACCCACGACGGACGGAAGACATCGAATCCGTAATACCCCATCCCGTAGGCCCAGTTGTTCCAGGAGCGGGTCCCGCGGCCGTCGCTCGTCTCGAGAAGCCGCATCCCGGCAAAAATATTTTCCACGTCGGGCCGGATGTCCTCCGGCAGGGCGGAGGCGTTCTTTTTCATCCACTCGTGGAAGCGGACCTGGAAGGGGTGGAAGAACAGTTCGCCATCCACCGTGACCGTGCCGCCCTGGAGCGCCTTTGCGGCCGCCTCGTCCGGGCAATAAACCGCCGAGGCTCCCATGCCCACGTAGTCCTTGAACTGGCCGGCCAGCGGTTGCTGAAGGTCGATCCGGGCGAGGAAATCATTCGGTCCGTCGGAGACCTCAAACATCAGGAGCTGGCCGTCATACTGGCCGGGTTTTTCAAAGTCCACCTTCGCCTTGGACCAGGCGCCATCCACTGCCGTGTAGCCCCCGTTGGCCGCCACGTCGAACAGGATCTTGCCGTCGGGCGCTGTGAGCTTGAACCGGCGCGACTGCGGCTCGTCCGGCTCTGCGAACGCATAGAATAGCCCGGACGTCCCCTGCGGCACATAGATGAAGGATTTTTTCATCGCGCTTCCCGAGCCCTGCAGGAAGTTCGGATGTCCGGAGACTCCGGTCTTCATGTCATCCGGGAGGGTGACGGTGACATAGTGGTCGGAAGCCCCCGCCAGCACGATGCGGTAGACGCCGGCTTTGCCCGGCTCGATCGTGCGTTCAAAATGCCTTGCCACCAGCGTGGTGAGCCGCCGGGGGTCGGACCACGCACCCCACCGGAACGAGGGGTTCGTGCCCTTGGCTTGGAGGTTGGCATAATACTGCAACTCGTGGTCCCAGCCGCCGATGCGGTCGGGAAAATTCGGCGACGTGCACCCGTCGTCCGGCAGGACCTCGCGCACGACCGGCTTCCCGTCGGGATCGTAAACCTTGAAAAGGATCTCGCGGGGACCGTTAGCGAAGATGTTGAGGTCCCGCACATCGAGCCCGATGTCGAATTTCCGGTCCTGCGGGTTCAGCGCATAAATCGTAATGCCCTCGCAGAGCCGGAACGTGCGGGCGGCCGGTTCCGCAGGCGCAGGCTCAGCCAGGAGCAGGGTGATGGCGATCGCCGGGATAAGATGTCTGAAATCGATCTTCATTGTGGTGGTTTCTTATTTGTATCTGGTCGCAATTCGTGGCAGGTCTCCGCATCCGCGTTTTTTACCCAAGCGGCTTCGCCATAAACTCCTGCCTTCGAGAAATCAAACGGTTGGAACCCCAGCCTGAGCGCCGGCGAGTCGGATTTCAGCCTGAAGTCATGCCGCGCCGCATCCACAAAAAGCGGGTTGGCGATGATCGATCCCTCCTCGTGCCCCAGTTTCTGCCACTCGGGCAGCGGGTGGCCTGCGAAGACCACGTCCTTTCCCGCGTGGTTCCACCAGCAGTTGTTTTTTGCGAGGAATGTCACCTTGTCCCAGGGGCCGGTCAAAGCCGGGCCGCTCGCCCAGTAGATGATATTGTTCTCGAACGTGAATGACAGGTGGGGCTCGGGCCGCGTCGCCACGACTTGCTCCTTCGTGCCGTCCGCCAGAATATTGTTCCTGATGATATTCTCCTTGCCGTAGTGCTGGTGGAAGCTTCCGGACATGGCATCGAAGACGAGGTTGTTTTCAAAAACGATGCCCGTGGTTCCCTCGTCCGCATACATTCCCCAGCCGCCATACAAGCGGGCCTCAATGTCGTGGATCACATTGCCCGACACGACCGTCCCCTCCGAAGGCCCGAGAGTGTAGATTCCCCCCATATCGCTGAGCAGACCTTGGCCGAGGTGGCGGATATGGTTGTCGGCAACCCTGTTCCGCTTGCAGGTGCTGCCGGCGTAGCCCCACCGCCATCCGACGGAAATTCCGGTATAGAAAAGGTCGGCGACCTCGTTGTGGGTGATCTGGTTGTCCGCACTGGATCCGATCCAGACCCCGACGGCACAGGGGAAAATATAGCCGCCGTGCCGGATGATGTTGTTGTCAACAACGGTGCGGCCGGTGGAGTCAGCTCCGGATTTTTCTGCGGCGGCCTCACCGATCCTCACCCCTCCGGCCCCGAAATCAAAAATGTGGCAGCGTCTGATCACGTTGTCGCGACAGCCTCTCCGGAACCAGATGGCATAGGTCCCGATATGCGCAATTTCGCAATCCGCGAATTCGATATTCCGGGCGCCATCGGCCATGACAACCGCTTCGATGGAGGCCGCTGCCTGGTTCGGTTCAAATCCTGCCGGTGGCGTCAGCCATTGTCCGTGGTGGAATGTCAGTCCCTTGAAAGTCACATGCTCCAGGAACCTGCCTGAGGCGGGATCGCCGCGGAGCTCCAGAAACTTCTCCGCCACGGGGGCGAAAACCCCGGCCGTTTTCATATCTTCGCCCGGAAGGGGTTTGTAGTAAACGAACCCGTCGCGCGCCAGAAACCATTCGCCCGGCTCATCGAGCGCGCCGGGGAAGTTCTCAAGAATAAACGCGGAGTCCTTCCGCCACGGACTGTAAGGCGACATGCGTCTGCCGCTGGTTTCTATCGACAGATCGGCCGGATTGATCAGATCCAGGAACCGTCTTGTCACATCCCAGTTGTGATACACGACCAGGTTGACATCCGCCATCTCCCGCGGCGTCAGCCCCGCGATGGAGGGGAAGTCATCCGGCCGCATCCAGATCGTATGCCGTGCCGGATTTATTTTCCCCGACGCCGCAGGCCATGCGCCCACTTGCTCCAGCACCTCCAGGGGCGTAAACCAGGAGCGGTTCGGTGTCCGGGCCCTCACGGCCCGCCTTCCGTTGATGAAGAGTTGCTCGAAATACCAATTTCCGCTCGCCACATCCGGAACGGAGGCGCGCCAGACGCCGTTCCCGTAGGGTTGAAATCCCGTGATCGCACGCCCCCCGCTGAATACCGGGCGCGAGCCTGCCGCCGCCTCGTAGCTCACGGGCGCAAGGGCGCTGCCCCCATCCCCTGGCAGAAGCACGAGCGGGCGTTTGATTTCGTAGCGTCCGGCTGAAATGATGACTCGCACCGGTTCGTCGGCACCCCCTCCGGCGCGGGCCTTGCGAATCGCATCGCGCGCCCCCTCCAGCGTGGCCAGCGGACCATCCGTGCCGGCTGTGTCCGGCACGGATGGTCGACCCGACCACGCGTCATTTCCGCCTGGCGCCACATGCAGGTCCAGCGCGTTGACGCAGGATCCCGCCGCCAGAAGAATCATCGTCAAAACGATTCGGGTAGTGGAGCCGATGGATGTGACTTTTTCCATCATCACGCACCGGGTTCGTAACGGGTTGGAGAACGGATTCAAACTGTAATTGAGCGACACCGCCGCAGGCGGCACGGGATTTCCCGCGATTTCGCCGAATGGATCGAACTTTTCATCTGCGTGGTTCTTCTGACTGGTGCTGGAACAGGGGGGCGCGTGGTTGCCAGAAGTTATCGTATTTTCTATTTGTTACAATACAACAAAAGAGTATCAAAAGTGGCATTTACTGATATAAATTAGTTTCATGAAGAAAATTGCGATCACCGGTGGCGGGTCAGCATTCTCGAGTAAAAACATGAGAGTATTAAGCGTCCTGTCAGCCGTGGCCGGCTTGCTGGTCGCTTGTGCCCAGCATGGCACGGCGGCGGAAAGCAAAGCGATCGGTCTCGGAAAACCGGTGGCAGCCAGCCTGCGCCCGGACATTTTTTATTGGCCGTTTGACGACGGGATTGTCGGGGAATCTGAACCCTCCGCCGTTGCGGACCTTTCCGGCAACGGGTTCGAGGGGCATATCATCAACGGGCGCAAAGATGGAAGCAAGCTGATCTATGCGGAGGGAAAATTCGGCACGGGAGTTTATGCGCAGGGATTTGACTCCAATATGAGTTGGAAGGAAACCAGCCGTTTCAACGCGGCATCCGATCCTTCCAAGCTCATCCTAAAAGACCAGCCATTCACCGGCGGTGTCTGGTTCAGAATGGACGACCTCCGGCCTGTGGGTCATGCTCCGATCCGGGTGATGGGAGCTTTGAATGGCAAGCCGGTCGGGTTGTGGAGGCTGGTGGTGACGCAGCCGAGGCCCAGCAAAGGCCAACCGTCCGACGACCAAGATCTCTTGGCACAGTCCGAGGGTTCCTCATGGAATCTCAGCTTTGAGGTCGGAGGTGCCATCAAGGGTAAAAGCACTGCGGCGACGGAGGTCTTCGCCGATCGGAAATGGCACCACATCGGCTTCTCGGTGAGCCCGGCTCAAGACCCATCTTCCGCAGGCGCAGAGAGGGAGTTCACCGTCATCTACTGGCTCGATGGCGAGATGTTCGAGACCGTCACCTTCGCTGCGGTGCCGCCGGAATTTGAGCCGGGGAGCCTGTCGCTTGTCATGGGGTGGAGGGTGTGGGGGATGATGGATGACGCATTTCTCACCAGCGGGGTTTATGACTTCAAGAAATAGGGGTCCCGACATGAGCCTGCCCCTCGTCGCAACGACCGCTCCGATCGTTCTGGCCGCCGACGGCTGCGACCGCGCCACGGCCTATCACATGTCCAACAAAATCCTGCGCCGGGAGGACGGGATTTACGTGACCTGGCTGGACGTCGGTTACCGGATCATGGTCGGACGGGTCACTATGGCCGGCGAACTGGAATTTGCATATCCTCTGGCACAGGGAATCGACAATCATTGCGGGGCGGCCCTGGCCGCCACTCCGGACGGGTGCATGCACGTCGTCGTCGGATCGCACGGGCATGGTTTTATTCACCTCTTCACCGAATCCCCGGCACAGCCCGGCTCGTGGTCTCTGCCGGTATCGATCGGGATCGGGGCAACCTACCCGAGCCTCCTGTCACTCGTCGGCGGGGAGCTCGCGCTGGCCTATCGGTTCAGCGGCAGCGAGCCCCGGGGAGTTCATTTCATCCGGCGTCCGGCCGGCGGGCCGCAATGGGGCTGGCCGCTGACCCTGCTGCAGATGCCGGCTCCCGGCTATGTCTTCACCACCAACTCTCTCGCTCTCAGCCCCGGCGGCACCCTTCACCTGCTCGCCGAGTTTCACAAGACGTATCCAGAGAACCGCGCTCCTGCCCACACCATGGCGATCTGCCATATGGAGTCGCCCGATGGCGGGGTGACATGGTTTCACGACGATGGCCGGTCTGTCGCCCAGGTGCCCATCTGCCTTGAGGATACCAGCCCGGTGATCTTCCGTGGAGGCGGAAATCCGCGGATTGGAAATCTGGTTGTGCTTGCGGATGGCCGCCCGGCCTTCTGCTGTTGGGATCAGGTTGCCTGCACCTTGGATTTGCATGTTCGCACGCCGGATCGCAAATGGCTGAGGCATGGCCTGACAGATGCCGCCTCCGCCTTGCGCCCGGGGGCGCGCCCCGGCTTCCATGCCGCTCTGGCACCGCATGCCGACGGCACGCTGACCGCTATTTGCACGCTCTCCGAAAATGGTTGCTGGGCGGATCCGACACAGACATTGGCCCGCCTGCGGATCGATCCGCGTGACGGATCCATCCTTGCCGCCGCGGCTGTTTCGGAAGACCTTCCGGGCATGCCCTCCTGGCTGCCATCCATCGAAAAAAACCGCATCTTTGAGGCGGGGGATGCGCCGTTTCTACTCTATACGAGAGGCATTAACGGCCCGACGCACAATTCCTGTGCCCCCTGTGAGGTGATGCTCAAGCGCGTCGAAGTGCCGCCGAAGACCTAGATTCTCATGCCTCCCTCGACCGCTCTCTTTTCCCGTCGCAAGCCGGTGGCATCCCGGCGGGGGATCCACTTTGACCTCAAGGGAACACCCCCAACCCCGCGCCGCCAGATGGAGTTGCTGGAGCTGGCGGGCGCCGCCAGACTGAACTTCGCGCTGGTGGAATGGGAGGACACCTATTGCTGGTCCGCGTTCCCCGAACTGCGCAACGAAACGGCGTTTTCCGAAAAGCATGTGCGCTCGTTTCTCGGCCGCGCCGCCGACCTGAAGATCTCGATCATTCCGCTTGTGCAGTGCTTCGGGCACATGGAAAACGTGCTCGTCCGCCCCCGCTTCCGCCGCTTCCGCGAGATTCCTGACAACCCCGCCGACCTGTGCCCGCTCAAGCCGGGCGGCCGGAATGTGGTGATCCGCATGATTGACGATATCCTGCGCACTCACGGCGGTCGGATTGCTCACTTTCATTTGGGCGGAGACGAGGCCGGAACAATCGGGTCATGCCCGGATTGCCGGAAATATGTCAGGCACCACGGCAAAGCTGCGCTTTATCTGCAGCACGTGGAACCAATTCTGGACCATTTGAACCAAAAAGGAATCCGGCCGATCCTTTGGGATGACATGATGCGCGAATGGGAGTCCACACATCTCCGCCGGATTGCCGCCCAGGCCGATCTCATGGTGTGGAGCTACGGGCGCGAGCCGTTCCATCTGGTCAAGCGGGAGATGCTTGACCGCTATGCGCGGGCCGGGGTCAGGATCTGGGCCGGAGCCTGCTTCAAAGGCGACAAGCTGGCTGCCGATCTTCCGGATTTTGACGCTCGCTCGGAAAACCTGCTGTCGTGGGCGAGGGAAGCCCGCAGCCGGCCGATGGAAGGGATCATCGCCACGGGGTGGGGGCGGTTTTCCACTCTGATGGTGCCGTCCGAGACCATCGAGACGGCTCTGGATCTGCTTCTCCTCGCCGGCATGGTGTTCTGGGATGGCGCTCTCCCGGATGATCCCGCTACTGCCGCTCGCGCTCATCTGCGCGGGACCGGGCTGTCCGCAGGGCGCAAATTCGACCGGTGCCTCGAGGCCGCGAAGGCTTTGCGCGACTGGCGGCAGAGCGTCACGCGGTCACTCGACTGGGCGGACGCCTTCGCGCAGTTTTCCGGCGAGCCCGAGAGGGTGAGCGAGCGCAACCTGAGCCGCAGAGGCTTTGATGACCTGCTCGCCCAAGGCGGCCGGGCTGGCGATAAATTCCTCGCAGCCCACTGCGGGCTGATTCCCGCCGTCTGGCTGGAACGCTACGTTTCAAGCCGTATCCTTCCGCTACGCCGGCGGATCGATGCCATCCACCCGCAAACTCCACACCCATGAAACTCGGAATCATCGGATTCGGTCAACGCATCACCTCCATTCTCGGCGCATTCCGCGCCGAGGACCCCGGGCTCGAAATCGCCGGTCTCGTGGATTCCTGCCCCGAGGAGGCCAGGCGGCGGATGCCTGAAGAATTTCGCGCGGAGCTGCGCATTTTTGACTCGCTGCCGGAGCTCGTTGCAAACGGAAAGCCGGATGCCCTGGTGATCGGGACCCGGTGCGACAGCCATGCCGCTCTGGCAATTCAGGCCGCCCGTTATGATCTACCGCTCTTTCTCGAAAAGCCCGTGGCGACAAATCTCAGGGACGCGATCAAACTCGAACGGGCGTTCGCGAACTCAAAATGCCGGGTTCTCGTCAGCTTCCCGCTGCGCGCATCCCTTCTCTGTCGCCGCGCAAAATCCTTGATCGATCAGGGGGCCGTGGGCCGGGTTGAGCATCTGGCCGGGCTGAACTACGTGCCGTACGGGGATGTTTACTTTCAGACATGGTATCGCGACCACTCGATCACCGGCGGGCTTTTCCTGCAGAAGGCCACGCATGACTTTGATTACCTGGCCTATCTTGCCGGGGCGCCGATCGTCCGGGTCGCGGCCATGGTCTCCAAAGGGAGAGTCTACCGGGACAAGAGGACAAAAAAAGCGGGCGGCGACCCATTTGCGCTGTATGCCGAAAATGTCGGCACGCCGGCAACGGGGATGAACGAGGATTCCTCCAGCGCGCTGCTGGAGTTCGCAAACGGGGTGAAGGGTTGCTACACGCAGGTTTTTTATTCGAAGGGCGATGCGGCGAGACGCGGCGCAATCGTTTCGGGGTTTTCCGGGACGATCGACTTCGATTGGTATCGAAACGATTTGAAATGCTTCCACCACCACGAGCCGTTCACCGACGTCGTCACGGTGGGCAAGGATTCGGGTCACTTTGGAGGGGATGCCGCGCTGGCGAAAAACTTCATCGCGATCGTGCGGGACGGAGCCGGGTCGCTTGCGCCGATCGGATGCGGCCTCCAGAGCGTTTATGCCTGCCTGGCCGCCAGGGAATCCGCGGAAAAAGGCCGGTTCTTACCCGTTCGTCAGCTCCTTTAAGAATTGGCGCGTCCAGCGGTCCGGCCGGCGCAAAAACCTGAATGGCTAGGAGCAAAATCCCGGGATCCCCTCAATCGCTATGGCCCGCACGCAGCACGAGTCGAGGCCTTTGATCGGCATCGGCTGGAAGATGAGAAAGAAGATATCCGACTCGAGCTGGTCGAGGTTTTTAATGACCTCCAGGAAGGTGATGTCATGCGGCAGGACCACCTCGTGCATGTCGCAGGAATCCTCAATGCTGTGCTCGATGGAGACGCCATCGCCGAACGCGATGCATTTCACCTTCCTGCCGGCGAGCCACTCGCCGGATTCCCTGCAGAGGAGAGGGCGCTGGTCCCCGGGATCATTGCTGAACGGTTCGCATTGGAACGGGCTGTCGAGCACGGCGATGTCCCCCTCGCGCAGGCGGCCATTGTCCGCCGCCTCGAGCATTTTCGACGTGATCCGCTCGCGCGGTCCGCAGGCGAGCTTGAGAAGCACTCCGCGTCCCATGAAGGCGGTCACCGGCAGGCCAAGGACATCCTTCCAAGCGTCGTTGTAGTGGTAGGGTGTTTCGACGTGTGTTCCGAGGTGCGATTCGACCTCCACATCGGAATGGTAGTCTTTTGTTGAGTCCTGGTAGAACCGCCGAACCTTGCAGAGCCTCTTGGAGGTTGCTGGCTCAAGGTGCTTGCTCAAATCCACGACACGATAGTTTCCCAACTGTTCGCTCATAATCGTAATTTCAATTCGATTTTTCTCTGTAAATTCAGAATGCCAAAGCCGCAGGCAGGATAAAAAAGAAAACAATAAATGAAAAGATAATAAGCAAATAAATGATAAAAAAGTCCTTTTATTCTTCTTAAGAATGCCAGAGGGTGCCATCTGAAGTTTCCTCCAATATATGACTATCCGCCCGGCAGCAATTTTGCTTCTCGTCGCTTGTTTCGCGCTGTCCGGACGAGTCGAAGAGGGGGCGGTTCTTTCCGGGGGCGGCAAGCCGGTGCGGTTGGTTTTTCAAGGGGTGGACGCGGGCGAGGCGCGCGCGATGGAAAATTCTTTTGTGCCGGTATTGGAGAAGCTGGCGGGGCTGGCTCCGGAAGTGACGCGCCTCGAGGCGGATGCCGCGCCGCCCGAATCCTCTCTCGTGCTGCGCATCGTTGACGACCCCAAGGCCACGGATGATGCCTTCAGTATCCGCATCGAGGGCGGACGGGTTGTGGTCGCCGCCCGCGCGTCGATGGGCCTGCGCTTCGGGTTTTACCAGCTGATGGAGCGTCTGGGCTGCAAGTTCTGGGCGTGGGATGACGAGGAGATCCCTTTGCTGAAGGAGGTGAAAGTCGGGCCGCTGGACTATTCGTGGATGCCTCCCATCCGTATGCACGACCTCTATAACCAGGAGGCGATGACGAAGAAAAACGATTTCGTCCACAAAGCTCGTGCGGTCAGCCCGCTTCAGTTCACCGCCAACCACGTGATCCAGCCGATGCTGCGGAAATTCGCCGAGGCGAACCCGAAGGAGGTGTATCCGCTGGTGAAGGTGCGGGACAAGGTGAGCAACGCGGTGACGAAGGAGGTGAGGGAGTTCAACAACCTCCACTATTGCTACACCGCGCCCGGCATCGGCGAAGCTCTGGCGGCCGAACTCGAAAAGGAGGTCGTCAAGCGCAAGGGCGACGTGAAGCACTTCATCTATTTCGCGGGGATGGGCGACTGGTATGGCGGGATGTGCGAGTGCGAGCGCTGCCAGAAAATCTACGACGAGGAAGCCTGGACGAACCCCGATGGAAAAAAGATTCCGGGCTATTCTGCGACCCTGCTAATGATGATCAACAAGGCGGCGGAGATCCTGGATGCAAAATATCCCGGCATCCAGGTTGGCACGCTCGCCTACATGAGCCTGGAGGCTCCCCCGGCAAAAACCGTTCCAAGGGACAATGTGATCGTTTACGTGCCCCGGCTCCGCCACGATGGATCCACCGCCGCCAACAACCCAAAGGGAGGGAATCGCGGGTTCTGGCTCAATTTGGAGCGCTGGTGCGGGATCGCCAAAGACCGCGTGTATGTCTGGGAGTATGGCGCAAACTACCACAGCTTTCTCTATCCGTATCCCGTCCTCTACACGATGGCGGAAAGCATCAAGGCCTACCGCGGCCTCGGCATCCGGGGGCTGAGCATCCAAGGCAACTACGACAGCATGGGCGGCGACCAGGTAGTGATGAACAACTGGGTGTGGAGCCGCCTGATGAGCGACCCCTCGCTCGACACGGAGAAGCTCGTCGGGGAATTCACCGACGGTTACTACGGCCCCGCAGCGCCGGCGGTGCGCAAATACCTGAAAGCGCTGGAGGCTTCCGCGAAATCCCCCGGCGTCCCGCGCATCAGCGAGTTCAGCAATGCGGTGGAATCCTATCTGACCCCGAAGGTCCAGGAAAGCCTGGCCGCCTGCATCGCCGAGGCGCGGACGGCGATCGCTGCGCCAGAGAATGCCAAATTCCTTCCGAGGGTGAACGATCTCGCCTTGGGCGTGGAGGCCGCGCGGCTCTGGAAGGAGGGGCCGATGAAGGAAGTGGATGGCAGGTATATCCGCGCCGACTTCGGTTACGATACGTCCGCCGAGGCCATGCAGCTCTTGAAAAGCAACCGACGGGGCGCGGGGCCGGACGAATTCAGCTCGGGCCGGGCTCCCTGGCTCGACTTTCTTTCTTGGCACGGCGGCGCGGTGAAAACCCTCCGGCGGGATGAGTTGAGCGTGAAAATCTGGCCCGCAAAAGCGGGCTCGATCGGTCCCGTGATGTATGGCTCGACGCCGGTGATCAAGCGCTCGTATGACAAAAGCCTTCGCTTTGCGGAGTTTGAAAATTCCGGCGATCCGAATGCCGCACGCTTCTTCGGTGATGCGGGCATCGGGCTCTGGGAGTCCGAGACAAAACATATCAACAGCCAGGAAGTCCGGCTTCCGGATAGCACCTCTTTCCGTGTGGACTACTTTGACCGGCGCGTTTCCAAGGCGAAGGCCGCGAGCTCGGCGGTGCATGCCATCTACACGGTTTATCCGATCGGCACAGGCACCAGCAATGTGACGGTCTCCTTCCGGGATCAGGCGGGGACATGGCACGACATTCCGAAGCTCCCCGCACCGGGTGCGGGACGGGAGATCAAGCTCGCGGATGTCACGGGCTGGCGGGTGACATCACCCACGGCCGTCGTGACGGATGACTACGCGCTCATCGCTTCCTCGGGAACAACGGAGTCGGTTAACAGCAAGCGCCCGCATCTGAGCGGGTGGGTCGAATTCAATAAGGATGGCAACCTCACCACCGTGAGCAATTTTCAGATGGAGAATATCGGCTTCGACGAACCGGTGCATACCATCAGCCGCACCGTGAAAATCGTGAAACAACCATGAACTCCGCGCTTGAGCCCGGTCATTTCCTCCCCTATGAGCCTGTTCAAGGGGTTGCGATCTCGAAAAAGAATACCCGAATATAAAAGCCGAACCTGGAAGCGATATGGAAAGTGACATTGCCACCCGCAAAGCGAAGATCCTAAAAATCCTGCTCTCCCTCGCCAGGCCGGTCCTGCTCGATGAATGCCCACTGCCAACCGGGCTTCGCATCGCAGTCCTCGGCCCGCACCCGGACGACTTCGATGCCATCGCCGTCACGCTCCGGCTTTTTCGGGATGCCGGAAACCGGATCTCTGTGGCCGTGCTGAGCGGCGGGGCCAGCGGGGTCGAGGATGGCTACTGCGAGTCGCCGACTAATGAGCGAAAGGTTAAGCTTCGCCGTTTGGAGCAGCGGGCGAGCTGCCGGATGTTCGGTCTGCCGGATGACGCTCTCGAATTCCTGCCGCTATCCGAGGACGCTGATGGAGAGCCGGACAACACGCCGGTGAACGCGGAGATCCTCGTCAATCACCTGGCACAGATCCGGCCGGACATCGTTTTCCTGCCGCACGGCAACGACCAGAAGCCCGGCCACCGGAACGTCTATGCCTTGGTCCAACAGGCGGCCGAGCGTCATCCGTCGCCGCTGGTGGCGTTCCTGAACCGGGATCCAAAAACGGTTTCCTGCCGCATCGATGTATTTACGCGTTACAGCGAGGATGACGCTCGCTGGAAGGCGCAGCTGCTCCGCTGCCACGACTCGCAGCAGCAGCGGAACCTGAACACGCGCGGCCACGGGTTCGACGAGCGGATACTGGAGCACGACAGGAAGAACGCCGCCGAATGCGGCGGCGCAACTTACGCCGAGGCCTTCGAAATTCAGAGCGTCTGAAAAGTCGCAACAGCCGATATACTTCGCTGCCCCACAATTTTGGAAAGCGGCATAGAGGCGTTTGAAACAGATTTCTCGCGATTGAGGTTTTGAAAAAGAAACATGTTCCATGTTCCTCTACATGCGTGGCTTGGCGCTTCCGAAATTCTGCCTCCGGACAGTCAATCTCGCTCTGCCCGGTTCTTGCCGTGTTCGTGCTGCGCCTCGCCTCGGGGGGCAAACCTGCATTTTTTGTTGTGAGAAAACAAAAAAGAGTATCAACAGTGGCATTTACTGATTAATGCATGGATCCGGCGATTCCTCGCGCCGGGCCGTTTAGCCCGGGAAGGGAAACCGTTTTTTAAGTATCAATATATGATGATCTCCGCGCAGAGGGGCCACCAGTTTAAGGAGAGGACGTTTCCGTTCTGGAAAACGATCTGGCGGTATTTCCGTGACGCCCGCAGGCTGCACCATTCCTACCAGGGCCTGGAGAGCTTCTCCGCGGCCAAAAAAGCCGGGCGGTAACGCGATTTGCTCGATACCCGGAGCAGCGAATCTGCCAAATGAACCCAAAAAGGAAAACAGAACCACGGATTCACACGGATCAGAAACGAGTTCCGCAGATTGCTGGCGTCATCTTTTGGGTGAATCCTGATTTTGCTATAACCTGCTGAATATCCGTGTCTATCTGTGTTTCCAACTCTGTTTCCAGGATGAAATTCGAATACCGCGAGTTCTCCGAGCGGCCGCTTTCCGACTCCTGCTGGAGCGTGCAAACCGGGCCCGACGGTCGTGTTTATATTGCCTGCTGCACCGAGCACACCGGCGGGGAAACGGCGACGGTGGTCCGATGGAACGAGGATTCCCGCTCGCTGGAATACCTCTTCGACCTCGACGAGGTCACGGGCGATCTCCGGGACAGCGGGCGGGCGACGCAGTGCAAGGTGCATTACAGCTTCATCCCCGATCGCGAGCGCGGACTCCTCCATGCCGCCACGCATCTCAGCGGTCCGCCGAAGGGAGAAAAATCCTACAACCCTTGGGCCAGCTGGAGCGATCCGCAGCGCGCGTTCCGCGGATCCTATATGGTCAGCTACGACACCGCGTCGGATGCCGTCGTGGAATCCCGTCTGATGATTCCCAAGGAAGGCTGCAGGTGCCTGGCCTTCGATCAGGAGCGCCGGATTCTTTATGCGGTCAGCTATCCGAGGGATCATTTTGTTTCCTACAATCTCGCGAGCGGAGAATTGCGGGACTTCGGGCGGCTCGGGTCGGTGAACACGCAATGCATTTTTCTGGATGACCTTGGGCGGGCGCATCTTTTTAACGATGCGGGCCGCTTGCTTCGATTTGATCCCGAACGCCAGGAGCTCGAGGAGCTGCCCCACATTTATCCGCATGAGCCCTATCAATCTTCCTGGCACGGCGTGCTCTACGATGCCGTCAGGGATCCTGCCTGCGGCGCGATCTACATGATCCCGTGGAAGGCTCACGGCCATCTTGCCCGCTTCTGGCCGCTGGAGGGAGGCTCCGGGCGGATCGAGGATCTCGGTCCGGTGAGCCGAGCGCGCGATCCCCGCGAGATCGTGAGCGTGAATCTCGACCATGTCGGAGGACTGATCTGGGGGGCGGATTCCAAGCTCTACCTGGTCCGTGCGGAATGGGTCGGATCGGCCTATGCAAGGGGTCACGCGACCTCGATGCTGATGCGCCTTGACCCTCAAAAAAACGAGTGGGAATCGCTCGGACCACTTTCCAGCAAACACGGAAAAAATCACTACGTGTCGCGCGGAGCCCTGAGCGCGAAGGGGAACATGGTGTTCGGCAAGGTGCTCACCAAGCCCGCCGGGGCCTACCTCGTGACAGTTCCCGACCATCCGCGCCAGCCCACCGCGGACTATTACCTGAGGCCATGGGGATGAAACCGACGGTGAACGGGGACTTTGTTGGCGAGGGGATGTTCCTCGCATTGCCTCCGTGCTTTCCTGGCGTTTCGCTCCCGCCGCCGGCCGATGAGACGAGGATGCACCGGCTGTTTGTCGCCGATGGAGGAAGGGTTGTGTTCGCGGCAACGCGTGGCCCGCGCCCCCGCCTGCTGAAGTTTTTGCCCAAGGGGGCTTTGGGTTATTCCGTGGATTTGGGGAGTGTCCCGGAGGTCACCGAAATCACCGCGCTTGCCATTCCTCCAGGTGTTTGCTCCGCGGGTTTGCTTGTGGCGTGCCTCTCCGGCAAGGGATCCTCGATTTACTTCTGGCCTCCGGGCTGGGCGGATGACGGCATTCAGGAGTGGCAGGTCATCGTGAGGCACCCGCGACTGGCACTCGATCTCCCGACTCCAAGGATCTTCAGTATGGTCTGCGAGGGAGCGCAAATCTTTGCCCTGGGAGAAGGACTGGGATTTTTTCTCAGGCAGCATGACGAGGAACTGATACTGGAGAGGACCGTAGAAATTCCGGACGTGTTCCCGGACATCTTTTCTCCCGGCGGGCCTCATCTCCTGACGTCCGATTGGAAGTTTCTGCCGGTGGAATGGAATACTCTGACGCTTGGAGTCGAAGAGCGTTTGCCATATGGGGGGCAGCCGGCGACGGTCGGTGTCGCGGGCGATGGATACTTAGTCTGGGTCGATGGCTCCGGTGCGGTCCATGAGTGGTCAGGCGGGGAAGTCCGGTCTCGCGGCAGCGTTCCACTGCTTCCTGTCCACTCGCTCTGCCGGTTGCCGGATGGCCGGATTTACGCGTCCGCAGGCACGGAGATCGCCCATTGGTATGTGTTGGAGGCGGGCTGCCGATGGGCGCGGGATCTGGGGGTTCCCGTCTCGACCCTCACCACCAGGCGCTACGGGCTCCAATTTTCCCACATGCTTGCCGGGCGGGACGGGGAGATCTTTGTCGCCGAGGACGACCGTGGCGGCCATCTTTGGATCTACTTCCCCCCGCTCGTGCCAGCAGCCGCATCGCGATAGCAGTGCTTCCGGCTGATGCTTCGCTGACGCCCCGATCGACTGGGGCGGCTTGCGATGGACGCCGACTATTTATTGGCTAAAAACGCAAAAAAGAGTGACAAAAGTGGCATTTACTGATTAAAAATATCCCAATGCCAAAAATTGCGATCATCGGTGCCGGATCGGCGGTTTTCAGTAAGAATATCATTGCAGACATTCTTTGGCATCCGGCGTTAAGCGAGTCTGAGATCGTTCTGATGGATATCGATTCGCGGCGTTTGGACATCTCGTTGCGGATGGCGCGATCAATCAACGCAACGCTGGGGACGCGAGGGGTGTTCCGCGCGACGATCGATCGCGAGGAGGCTCTCGACGGAGCGGATTTTGTTCTCTGCACCGTTGGGGTGGGGGGCTGCGAGGCGACCCGGAAAGACCTGGAGATTCCGTTGAAGTTCGGCCTCAGGCAAACGATCGGGGACACGCTCGGCGTGGGCGGGATCTTCCGCGCGGCGCGTTCGGTTCCGGTGGTTCTCGAACTCTGTCGCCTGATGGAAAAGCTGTGCCCCAAGGCGCTGCTGATGAACTACACCAACCCGATGGCCATGCACATGCTGGCTATCCAGCGGGCGACATCGATCCGTGCGGTCGGGCTGTGCCATGGCGTCGTGAATACGGCGACCACGATGCGCGTGCTCGTGGCGATGAAAGACATTCCCGAGGCCGAGATCGCGGCGCACTTTCAAAAGCCCTACAACAGCCCGGATCGCACGGCGGAGTGGAAACGCTGGTGGGAGCTGGGTCGGGACGAAAACCTCAGCTACACGTGCGCCGGAATCAACCACATGGCCGCGTTCCTGCGCTTTGAGTCCGGCGGCAAGGACCTCTATCCCGAACTTCGTCAACTGCTGGATCGTCCGTATTTCCAAGCGCTTGAGCCCGTGCGGTTCGACCTCCTCCGCTGGCTCGGGTATTTTATGACCGAGACCAGCACGCACTCAGCCGAATACCTTCCATATTTTTTAAAGAATGACGCGGAGATCGCGGCGCGCTCGTTGAGGGTTGCGGGCTACCTCGAAGCCGTCAGCTTGTTAAATGAAGAAATCGAAGCTCTCGATCAGGCGCTCCGGTCCGGCAGCCCCGTCGTCCCGGGGGAGTATTCCCTGAGCGTCGAATACGCGAGCCGGATCATCAATGCCATCGTGACCGGACAGCCCTTCGTATTTAATGGCAACGTCCACAACCGCGGCGGTGCACTGATCTCGAACCTGCCTGGCGATGCCTGTGTGGAAGTCCCTTGCTTGGCTGACAGCGCAGGCGTCACGCCGACTGTCGTCGGGGATCTGCCTCCTCAGGTGGCGGCCATGATTCGCACGAATATCAATGTCCAGGATCTTGCGGTCCGCGGGATTTTGGAGAGCAGCAAGGATTTCCTGTATCAGGCCGCCATGCTCGATCCGAATACTGCCGCATCCCTCACGCTTTCTGAAATCAAGGCATTGATGGACGCGATGTTCGAGGTCCACCAAGGGATTTTGTCCCCCGATTTACGATTTCGCGGAACCTGCCATTTCGAATGAAGAAACCCATCCTGCTTACTGCTGACGGCTGCGATCGCGCCACGGCCTACCACATGAGCAACAAGATCGTGCGCGGGTTGGACGGCGTTTACGTCACCTGGTTGGACCGGGATTACCGGATTATTGTCGGGCGGGCCAACTCCGGAGGCGGGCTGGATTTCGCGCACGTGCTTGCGCAGGGCACAGACAACCATTGTGGCGCGGCACTGGCCGCGACCCCCTGTGGGATGCTCCACATGCTGACTGGTTCGCACCACCACGGCTTCATCCACCGGTTCAGCCCGACACCGGAGCAGGCGGACTCCTGGTCGCCACCGCTCAGCATCGGCTACGGGGCGACCTATCCCAGCCTCGTTACGCTCGCCGATGGCGGACTCGCGCTGGCCTACCGTTACAGCGGGAGCAGATGGGGCGTGCACTTCCTGAGGTGGTCGGCCAAAGAGTCCAGATGGGGCCGGCCTCTGCCGCTCGTCGAGATGCCGGCGCCCGGCTACGCCTACACCACCAACTGCCTCGCCCGCGGGCCCGGGGATACACTCCACCTGCTGGTGGAATTCTACAAAACCTATCCGGAAAACCGCGCTCCGGCACGCAGTATCGCGGTCAGCCATTACGAGTCCCCGGATGGCGGGGTTTCCTGGTTCCACGATGACGGGAGGCCATTTGCCCAAGTGCCCGTCGGCCTTGAGGATTCGACCCTGGTGGTGTTTCGCCCGAAGGGGAACGCGCGCTCCGGCAATCTGGTTATCCTGTCCGATGGCAGGCCGGCATTCGGGGTCTGGGACTCGATGAGCAAAACCGCGGAACTTTTTGTGAGGGGCGAATGCGGTGAGTGGGCACGGACAGATCTGACGAATGAGGTTTCTGCACTGAAGCCGGGGAACGTTCCCTCGCACGTTCCGGCCCTCGCGCCTTGGGCCGACGGGCGGATATCCGCAGTTTTTCCGGTTTCCGCGAATGGCAATTTCTGGGATTCCGAGGCGACGCTTGCATTCGTCGATATCGATCCTGCAAGCGGGCGCATCTGCGGATCCCCTGCATTTTCTGATGACCGCTCGGGGCATCCTTCGTGGCTGCCTTCCATCGAGAAGGGGCAGATGTTCCCGCAAGGAGATGGACCGTATGTTCTCTACACAAGGGGAAATAAAGGGCCCAGCAACATGGAGTGCGAGCCGTGCGATGTATGCCTTCATCGGTTGGCATCCGATGGATTAAGCGAATCAGGAGCGAACAATCAGTGAAAGAATTTGAATCGACTACTGTGACATCAGAATCAAATAAACCTGCGCGAACAAACCACGTCCTCGCGGGACAGCGGGAAGGAAATCTCCCGCTTGGCGACAAACCCAGCCCGAACAATCTGGACGGGGCATCCAGGCCAGTCCGCTCGTGGTGCTCCAGGCAAATCCAGCCCGGCGCACTTCGGATCGATGTAGCCTCTGGCGGCGGGTCCGGGATATTGCCGGATCCGGAACGGGCCCGGCTCGAGGCGCTGATCGCGAGTTGGGAAGGAACACTGGTCGCTCAGGGGCCGCTTTGCGGCGTAGTGCTGGAAATCGCGGCCGCTTGTACCGGGATCGAACGGATCGCGTTGCTGGAGATGTCGGCGGGAAAGTTTCAGCTCCCGGAAGGCGCACGTTGCCTGATCCTGAACCCGCTTGGTGAAGATGGCGAACCTCTCGACCTACTCGAAGCCATCGAGCGCTTCGGGCAGGATGACCCGGCAATCGAACTGCGTGTCGAGGTGTCCAGCGAGGGGGTGGAGGCTGAGCTTGCCCGGTGGCTTGCTGCCCGGGCCATCGAGCCTGCTGCAGACATGGATGAGGGCAGGCTTGCGATCGATGGAGGTCGACCGGTCTGGGAGGGGCCGTTCATTTCGGGCCATCTGGGGTCGGCGCTCACCAGCTTCGCCGAGTTGCGGCGGTTGAAGGAAGCGGTCGCCAGCCGGAGCCTCTTCCGCCACTACGGGCCCGGCACTCCACTGCTGGTTAATGAGGTGGAGGCGCTGATGCGGACTCGTTTTGGACGAAAGCACGCGCTGGCGCTCTCATCTTGCTCCGGGGCGTTGAACACCGCGATGGTGGCGCTGGAAATTGGTCCGGGCGACGAAGTGATCCTGCCTGCCTTCGCATGGTATTCGGACTACAATGCGGTTGTTCTTGCGGGCGCAACTCCCGTCTTTTGCGACATCGAGCCCGGCCTGAACCTCTGCCCGGTGGATTTCGCCCGTAAAATCACAAGCCGGACCAAGGCGGTGATCGTCGTGCATTACCAGGGGGCTCCGGCAAAGATGCAGGAGATCTGCGCATTGGGCCGGCAGCACCACGTCGCTGTTATTGAGGATTGCGCACAGGCGCTGGGGGCCACGTGCCAGGGCCGCCCGGTCGGGTCGTTTGGCGATATCGCCGTGTTCAGTTTCCAAGCCAACAAGATTCTTGCTTCAGGCGAAGGTGGTGCCCTCCTTTGCGATGAGGACAAGATTTTTGCGCGCGCGGTCCGCTACCACGATCTTGGCCTCTGCCGGCCGTTGTTTGCAGCCGAGCTGAGCGACGAGACAATCGACAAGACCAAAGCGGCCACGCTTCCCGGCAACCAATACCGCATGAGCGAGGTGACGGCTGCGGTGCTGCTGGCGCAGTTCGGCCGGCTCGACTGGATGGTCGCCCGCTGCCGGAAGCTGCATTGGCTCATCGTGAGCCGGATTCAAAACGCTCTCCCCGGGGCGCGCTTCCGCCAGTCAGGATGCAACGAGGGAGACATCGGGATCACGGTGTTTCTGGACTGCGGCACAGTCGCAAAGGCGCAGGAGTTCTCCAGGGCTCTCAATGCCGAAGGCATCTTCTCGAAACCCTCCTCGGGGATCTTCAATCTGCTCACCCTCGATTACGTCCGCAACCGCGCGATGAACCATCCGGCGCTTCCGCCCTTTGGCCCCGGTCAGCCGGGCGAACATGTCCGCTACTCGCTTTCCGATGCACCCATGGTGGCGGAATACTACGGCCGCATGGTGCCGGTAACGCTCAGCCCGCTTCTCACGGTGCGCGAGGCGGAGACTATCGCCCGCGCTTTCATTAAAGTCGGGCGTGCGCTCGGCTGTCGGCCGCCGGAATAGATCCCATACAAACACGCCATGAAATTCGAACCTTCTTGCTTGATCGACAGCCACCAGCACGCGTTTTGGATGGGGCGGGACGCCAGCGGTCTCATCGATGACCTGGACGGGCACGGGATATCTCTCGCCTGGCTCCTGACCTGGGAGATCGCGCCCGAGGAGGATGCTCCAGCTTACCATCGCCTGCTCAACCCGACGCATCGGCGTCCGGACGGGACGCATCCGGGCATCCCTCTCTCCGACCTCATTTGTGCGCGGGATCTCGCGCCCGAGCGGTTCCTGCTGGGGTATTGTCCGCATCCGCTCAAAGGCAATGCGCCCGCACTGCTCGAGGCGGCGGTGAAGATGCACGGCGTCCGGGTTTGTGGCGAATGGAAGTTTCGCGTGCTCTTCGACGATCCGCGCTGCATCGAGCTTTTCCGCGCTGCGGGCGCGATGAAGCTGCCTGTGGTCCTGCACCTCGACGTGCCTTACCTCGCGGGCAAAGATGGCGCGCCGCCGGTTTACCAGCCCGACTGGTATGGCGGGACGGTGGACAACCTCGAGCGGGCCCTGCAGGCTTGTCCGCAGACCAACTTCATCGGGCATGCTCCCGGGTTTTGGCGGGAGATCAGCGCCGATGCCGCCGACGCCCCAGAGGCGTATCCCGAGGGGCCGGTAAAAGCGCCCGGACACCTCCATCGGCTTATGGAGAAACATCCAAACCTTTTTGCCGATCTCTCCGCAAACTCGGCACTGCGCGCGCTCCGGCGCGATAGCCGGCACACGGTTGAGTTCATCGAGACGTATCGAGAGAAACTGCTGTTTGGACGAGATATCTATGGGACCGCGCTGCGCGATTTTCTGGCGACTCTCGACCTGTCGGCAGAGACTGTCGAAAGCATCTCACACCTGAACGCCAGGAGGCTTGTGCCGGTATGAGGGGCGCACCAACCCAGCCTCAGCAGCCCCGGCACTCTCCACAATCTATGAAAACAACCCGAACCTTCCTCATTATTTCCTGCCTGGTAGCAACGGGCTTTCATTCCATCGCCGCAGTGGCGGATGGCAGGGTGATCGACCTGTCGAAGCCGGTCGGCGAAAGCTTGAAGCCCGACGTCCTCTACTGGACGTTCGACGACGGGAGCGTCGGCTTTATGATGCCGGACCCGGTTGAAGATTTGTCCGGCAACGGTTTTTCCGGAAAACTCATGGAGGGAGCCAAGAACCCGGCCCCGATCTACACCGGGGGAAAATTCGGCACCGCGATCCTCCTCCAGGGAAATACGCCCAACTCCGAAACTCCCGAGGGAAAACTCCGGACATTTCTTAACCCGCGTGTGAGCTGGGTGGTGAACAACAAAGAAAAAGTTTCGAATCCCGAACTGCTCCACATGAAAGACACCAGCTTCACGGCTGGTGCATGGGTCCGGATTGATGAAGTCAACGAGGGAAAGAAACAGAGGATCCCGGTTTTTTATCTGGGCCACCTGACCGGCTGGAAATTGGTGATTAGCAAGGACGTCAAAGGGGAGTGGTCCCTGGTGTTCTCCGGGGGGGGAGGAGCCGCCTCTCTTCCTTTTGGCAGTGTGGATCCCGGAGACCGGCAGTGGCACCATGTTGCCTTCGCTTATTCCCTGAGCGGCGATCAGGCCTCTGTCGTTCTGTATGTGGATGGATCCCCGCTCGGCGATCCGGTCGAATTCAAGGGAAAGGTCGGCCAGGAGGAGGGGATATCTTCATTCTTCACGATGGGAGAATATAATATCGGGAATTTCAGTGACGGGCTCGTGGGTGCTTTTGATGATGCTTTCGTGACAACCGGTGCCCACACTTTCAAGAAGTAGCAGGAGCCCTTGGTTGTGAATTCTCCTGTTATACGCGCCGCAATCGCAGGAATCGGAGGTTTTGGCGAACACCACCACCAGAGCATGCTTTGCCTGGAAAACGAGCGTCGGGTCAGGGTGATTGCGACGTGCGATCCCCGCGCGGATGCGTTGGGGAATGTCTGCGAAAAACTCCGGTTCGCAGAGCGGGGGGTGCGCGTTTACACCGGGTTTGAGGAGCTGCTGGCACAGCATGGCGATGAGCTCGACCTGATGAATATCTCAACGCCGATCCGGATGCATGCCCCGATGCATGCCGCGTGCGTCGCACATGGTATTTCCTGCTACATTGAGAAGCCGCCAACCCTCGATCCAGACGAACTGAGGGCTATGATCGGCCTTGATCTCCGCGCCAGGAAGGCGGCGCAGGTCGGATTCCACTACATCGCCCAGCCGGAGCGGATCGAACTCAAGCGGCAGATCCTCGCCGGGGGTTTCGGCCGGTTGCTGCGCGTAAGCTTCCAAGGGCTCGGGATGCGATCCCATGCCTACTATGGCCGCAACAACTGGGCGGGTCGGCTGGCGGTCGGCGGTGAGCTTGTTTTGGATTCCTGCTGCGGCAATGCCATGGCGCATCACATCCACAACATCCTGTTCTTTGCAGGGCAATCCGAAGTGATGGATTGGGCGGCACCAGCGTGGGTGGAAACCGAGCTATACCGGGCCAATGACATCGAAGGTGCCGATACCATCTTTGCCAGGGGCGAACTTGAGAGCGGTGTCGAGTTTCGAATCGCCGCGACGCATGCCTGCAAGGGCAGCCTGTGCGAAGAGACCTTAACATTTGAGAATGGAGAAATCAGAATTCTCCCATGGGAACGAACGGAATCCCGCCATTTTGGCGGATGCCTTGAGATGTGTGAAACAAGTGAGGTTTCCCTGACCGAAAATCTTCGGATCTATTTTGATTATTTGGAGGGAAGGAGACTCCGTCCGCTGACGCTCCTCAGCGATTGCATCCCCATGGTTGACCTGAACGCCTTATTCTATATCGCGGCCTCGAAGATCGTCTCCGTCGGGGAGCCTCACCGCTTCACATTGGAATTGGAGCAGTCATCCACAAAGGCGGAAGTCATCACAGGAATAGAAGATGTTTGCAGCGACTTTGTTCAAGAGGCCCGGTTCCCTTCGGATGCCGATGTCAGCTGGGCTGTGCGTGGCGGGAGGGCGGATATTGGCGATCTTAAAAACCTGAGGCAGGCCTTGGCCACCATTCGGGGAAAAACATCAGATTAGGCGGTTATGAAGCAGGAACTCAAAGCCGCAGGGGGAGAAATCGAGAGGCCCGTCCGCGATCTGGTTCTGGCGAATGATGGTGCCTGGACCTGGTTCAATGATCCGCGTGCACTGTTTCATAACGGGCGTCTCTATTTCGGCTATGTCAAACGCGCCACCACGCGCCCCGCACTTTCTGTCTATGATCCGGAAACCGGGGAGATCACAGAATTGTTCGAACTGTATTTCTCCCGCGACGACCGGGACGATCACGACAATCCCGCCATCGCGGTTTTGCCAAGCGGAAAGCTGATTGTTTCCGCCGCGCCTCACAACAGTCTTCCGAGGTTTTCATTCTATTACCGGATTTCACGGAGCACCTCGCCGCTTCTGCCGGACGATTGGGAAAGTCAGTCCGAACTCGAGCACGCCCAGACGACCTCCTACCAAAACCTTTTTGTTCTGAGCGGTGAAAACGGCCGGCTCTACAACTTCCACCGCAGCATCGGCTGGAACCCATGCCTCACCTTGTCGGATGACGAGGGGCAAACCTGGTCCGCGCTCCGGCGTTTCATTGGCACCGAAAAACGCAGCCGGCCCTATGTGAAATTCACCAGCAATGGCATCGACCGGATCGATGTGATTTATACGGACGGCCATCCGAATGAGACGCCCAGCAATTCCATTTACCATTGTTACATCCGGAACGGCCTGATCCACCGGACCGACGGCTCGGTCATCAAATCGCTCGACGACCTTCCCCTTTGGCATGACAAGGGGGAACGCGGCAGCCCGATATACGATTTCCACGCCCCGTCGCCCGACTCGCCGTCGCTAAAGGGCCGGGCTTGGATTTGGGATATCGCCCTCGACGCGGAAGGAAATCCGATCTGCCTTTTCCAAACCCAGCAAATGCCCGTTGCCGGGGTGGACTGGAAAGAAATCCGCATCTGTTACCATTATGCCAGATGGACACCGGAATACGGTTGGCGAACTCTGCTGGCTGGGCAAGCGGGGCGGCCGTTGTATCAATCCGAACTCGATTATGCGGGCGGCATGGCCATCGATGCCGCCGACCCGCGGATTATCTACATCTCCAGCAATGCTGCCGATCCTTTCGACCGTGCGCGTCTGGATATTCCGCTGGAAATAAACGAGCGCTACGAGATCTATCGCGGCAGTATGCGCGACGACGGAGCCTCCTTTCAATGGACGTCGGTGACCGACGGTTCCGCCACGGACAACATTCGCCCATATGTGCCCCGCGGCAGCAGTCCGGGGAGAGCTCTGCTCTGGCTGAGCGGAAGCTACGACAGCTATACCGATTTTTATACCAAGGTGATTGGGCGCTTTGAGGCGTAATTCCGCTCCACTCATCTATAAAAGCATGAAAATATCGCAAGGAATCCGGGCAGGCCAGGTGCTTCAGCGTTTGGGAAAAAAAGCAGGAGCCCGCATCATGATCGGTGGTGAAACCGGTCAGGACGGTGAGGTGAGGGTATCTTTGCATTCGGAGGCCGGCCCGGTTTTCAGTTGGCACGGGAGAAAGGCAGGGCGTGCACGCGGAGGCAAATTCCGGATCGCCCTTTCTGGAATCCCAGTCGGTGGTCCGTATCGCTTCACCCTCGAATGCGGAAGCGAAAAGGTATCCGTAGCCCCAATCTTTGTCGGAGATGTCTGGCTGCTCGCCGGCCAGAGCAACATGCAGGGCGTCGGCAACCTTGACGGGGGGGCAAAGCCGCATCCGCTGGTGAGAGTTTTCACGATGCGCCGCGAGTGGCGGCTCGCGAGAGATCCGCTACATGTGCCAGCCGAGTCTCCAGACATCTGCCACAACGGAGGGAGACAGTGCTCACGGGAGATCTCGAAATCGGTTCGGCGCGGCACCAAGGGAACCGGCGTCGGTATCTTCTTTGCGCGTGAGATGGTTGCGAGGGACGGCGTGCCGCAGGGCCTCATCTGCACGGCACATGGTGGAACCACGATGCGTCAGTGGGATCCTGAACTCAAAAGCTCCGGCCCGGCGTCGCTCTACGCTTCGATGCTCGCCTCTGTCGCCGCAACCGGCCAGCCGGTCGCCGGGGTCTTGTGGTATCAGGGCGAAAGCGATGCGAATGCGGCCGACGTCCCGCACTACACGAAACGCATGCAGGCGCTTGTCCGCGCCGTGCGGCGCAACCTGCGGCAGCCAGGCCTTCCCTGGGTGATCGTCCAGCTCGCGCGGAAATTCGGCGATTTCGGTGAGGGCGGCCGCTGGTGGAACGCGATTCAGGACCAGCAGCGGCTGCTGCCGGCGCATATCAAGAGAATGCAAACGGTCGCAGCGGTCGATCTCCCGCTGGACGACCGCATTCACATCGGGGCAGACGGGTTTCCAAAGCTCGGCGAGCGCATGGCCGCCGCCATGCGCATCATCCGCGACGGCGGAATGCCCCCGCCGCAGTTGCGCAGGATTTCGCTCTGCAAAGAAAATGTGCCCGGCACGCTCGCGGTGGACGTCGAATTCCGGAATGTCGAGGGATCGCTGGTGTCGCTTGGAGAGCCCTCCGGCTTTGCCGCCATTGACGAAAGCGAGCAGGGGAGGCCGCTGATTTTCCGGACCACCCTCCACAGAAATGTTGTCCGCCTCCACATGATGGCAGACACGGCGGTCGGGACCTTGCGGTTCGGATACGGAGTCGGATTTCATCCGGCCTGCAACATCTCCGACGCGCGCGGGTTTTCTCTCCCCGCGTTTCTGCCCATACGTGTCGGCCAGTCGCGGGCGTGGCTGCCGTTTGTTACGCAGTGGACGGTGACCGGTGTGATGCCTGCGGAGAAGCCCATCCGCTCCCTGACCCCGGACGATTTGCAGCGGGCCCGGTATGATTTGCAGACCGCCGGGCCGGGGCCCGATGGGTTCGTGAACGAGAATGCGCGCTGGCAGGGACGTTCCGGCCAGGCGTTCTTTGCCTCCGCGATCTCCCTGCCCGAACCGATGAGGCTCGAATTTCTCACGGGTTACGATGGGCCATTTGCCCTCTGGGTGGACGGACGCCGGCTTTTTCTGGACGAAAACGGGGTGAATCCCGCCGTGGCTGACTCAGCCAGTAAACCATTTTCACTCACGGCGGGACGGCATGAGATCCGGGTTGCGATGGATGTCAACGGCGGGGCCGCGTGGGGTTTTTTCCTGCGCTTCCGGCGTCTGGATGTCACCAGAAAGCAGATCGTCTCCCGTGACTATCGGTGTCCCGACTACCTGCCGCCGCCGTAATTATCGAGTAGCTTGTTTTCCTCCGGGCGGGTCGAGTTGCCGCAGATGATTTTTGAGGGAAGAAATTTTCCGGGCAGTGGGTTGCCCTTCTGGTTGATGCGTTCGAAGAGCATCTCCATGAGAAGCCGGCTCAGTGGCAGGGCCGGCTCAAAGACCGTAGTCGCATGACCCTCCGGGCCATGCCCCTCGGGCGCATGCAGGGCATCGGTCGCCACGATGCTGACATCTCCAGGGACGCTCAGACCGTGCTCCTCAAGGGCCCGGATGATCGCGGCACGCGCCACGCCATGAGTGATGAGGATGGCATCCGGCACGGCATTTCCCTTTTTCAAAATGCCTTTCATGAGTTCGTACGTTTTCTCAGCCGAGGAACTGGCGTGCTGCATCCGGAGCGATACCGAGTTGCCGAGCGCCTCACCGATCCCGCTTGCCAGTCCCATCAGCCTCAGGTGCGAAGCCATCGCGAACTCGTATTTTATCCCGCTTGAAAGAAGCATGACGTGCTGCCGGCCGGTTTTGCTCCACACCTGGCCCAGCGTCTCAGCAGGACCGAAATAGTCGGAAGAAACAAAGTTGGACGTCGTGGTGGGAACAGGGAGCTCCAAATGCACGACCGGCTTTTTTGCTTTTTCATATGCGGCTGTGATCTGGTCGCGATCCTTCGGCATCAGGGCATACGGGAGAATAATCAGGCCATCGGCGCTGGGAATCTCATCCAAAAGTGCGGGAACGCTGTCGTCCGTGCCGAATTTCTCCGGGGCAATTCCCACGAAGGTTGTAGGAAAGGACGTGAGCGCTGTCTGCATCAGCCCGGAAATCACTGTGTTCAACCAAGTATCGCTCATTTTTCCATCAGACTGGAGAACTGCTGCCACGACAATCCGCTTAGGGCTGCCGGAGACCTGCGACTGGGACAGAAGATACGTGCCGCTGCCGTGTCGGGATTGGATCCGCCCGTCGCGGTTGAGTCCCTTCAGAACGCTCTGAACCGTGGGGACGCTGACGCTGAGCCGGCGTGCCAGTTCGCGGTTGCTTGGCAGGCGGGCTCCATCCTTCAATTCCGCACGATCAAATTCCTGAAGCAGATACTGCAGAACGCGTTCGCTGGGGCGGAGTTTCAGATTATCGATGCGGTCCGGGGAAACTTCGGTAGCAGGCTTGGACATACCTTTGGATCACATAATTTCGTGGTTGAGTTGTCAACTTCAAAAATTATCTCTTTATATACACTTTAAAGACATCGGGTTTTATAAATTCCAGCATCGCAGCGGGTTCTGGTTATTGCATTTTTCCAATGCGACCCCATCTGGCTCCCGGATCGCTCATGCTTAACGGGGCTTGAAGCTCCGGTGAACGGCGGGAGATGGTCAAGAAGCAAAAAAAGTGATAATATATAAACAAATAGTATACAATAAAGTGTATTGGCGTTAGGATATGGTTGATATGCGTGACTTCGGTAAGAAGCTTACAAACGAGGTGGTTCTCTCCGTGCTTTCAGAGTTCGGGGAAGTGCCTGATGAAGGGCTTGGAAAATGAGAAAACTCCGTGTCGGACACATCGGATGGCTGGCGAATGACCAGACCGAATATGCGGAATCTGTGGCCTGGTGCGATTCCAACCCGGAGCGGCTCAGCAGATCGCTCGCGAAGTACCCGGGGATCACCGGCTATTCCGACTATCGGGAGATGCTGGATCATCCCGGGCTGGATCTGGTGGTTATTGCCACGCCGAACTGGTTCCATTGTGATATGGCCTGCGATTTTCTCGATCGCGGAATCCATGTGTTCCTTGAAAAGCCCATGGGGATCAACCGGGGGGAAATTGATCGCGTTTTGAAGGCCGCGAGCCGGAGCGATGCCCGGATCGCGGTGGATTTTGAGATGAGGATATCTCCTTTTGCCGGGAAGGTTATGGAATTGATAAGCTCGGGCGGACTGGGAAATCTCCGCAGAATGGAACTCGTCCACCATCGCGGGGGATGGCTTGAAGAGGGCAACGGCCTGTGGCGGACCCGGGCGGAGAGGAGTGGCGGATTGTTTCTGATGGAGCCCATTCATGCCGTTGATTTTTTCCGCATGGTGGCGGGAGAGGTGAGGGCTGTGCGGACCATCTCGGGACCGAATGTTCTGGGCAACTACGGGTTTCCCGACAATGCCTGCTCCCATTTTTCCTTCGATGGGGGGGTGACGGCAACACTGCTCACGAGTCACACGCTGTCAGCTCAAACAGATAGCGCGGAGGAATGGGTCGACCGGGGGCACGAGATGCGCTGGATTTTCACCTGCTCAAAGGGCACGCTTTCCGTTGATCTCCTCCGGAAAACCATTCTGGTCAACCGCTATGAAACTTATCCGGCGGGCACGGGAGGGACCAGGGTCGTTTTCGACCATGTCTGGAATTTCCCGGGGAGTGGGGATAATTTCCACCATGATATTGCCGCGATGAGGCAGGACTTTATCCGCCGTTGTTCCGAAGGGCAGGCGCCGCTGCAAGATATCCAGGATGCCTGGAGAACGCATCTCGTTTGTCTGGCCGCCGAACAATCCGCCGTCGAAGACGGAAGGGTCATCGATCTTGAGTATATTTTACCAAATGACTAGTCACTATCATGTCACTTATTTTATTGTGTTGAATGTTCAGTCAAAATCGATAAATTAATATTCGATGAGAAAGCCGCTTCGCATATCTGTCGCGCAATGTGTTTCGCTGGTCGGGAGAATTGACGAGAACCTGACGTTGGCGGAATCCCTTTGTGAGCAGGCAAGCCGCGAAGGGGCCGATCTAGTGTTGTTCCCCGAGACCCATGCCACCGGGTATTCCTATCGCGACCTTTACTCGCTGATTGTTTCGACGGCAGAGACGATGTCCGGCGCGATTGTCCAGAGGCTGCGGGATATGGCTGTGACCCATGGTTTGGTGGTCTGCTGCGGGATGTTCGAGCGGGAAAACGGCCAATTTTTCAACACGCAGGTTGTGGCATTTCCTGATGGACGGGTGGACCGCCAGCGCAAAGGGGCCTCCGCGTGCGCCGAGGCGGAAGTGATCGCTCTTGATCCCGCTCGCAAGGTATTCGAGTGGAACGATACACGGTTCGGGATTCTGATCTGTGCGGACAGTTCGATCGGAGACTATCGCGAGCAGTTTGAGGAGCTCGATATTTCGCTCCTCCTCCACCCGTGCGCTGGGCGCATATTACTAGCCGGCGTGCCGGGGCAAAAAGCGCTTCAAAAAGAATCGGCCGAGTCGTTTGAAGCCGGACGCCGGCTGGCCGAAACCACCGGGATGACCTGCGCTGTTGCGAATCCGATCGGATTCAGCGGGGAGGATTTCTATCCCGGGAATTCCTGGATCGTGCGGCCGGACGGCACCTTTGTGCGGTCCCCGGCTTCTGCTCTGCCCGATGATGCCAGGCCGAGCCTCGTGAGCATTTCCGTGCAAGAAAGGCTGTGCGTGGAAACCCGGTGATTCCATTTATGATCAAGCGCTCACTCCCGATTTTTGTCTTATGCTGGGCTGTCTCGGCCACTGCTGCGACTCCTGTGGAGAGGCTGGATTCCTATCCGGTGGAGGAGATGTGGGCAGCCGTGAACAGCCGGGTGGAGAAGGTCGGGGAACCGGGTGCTCCGACACTCCGGTGGATGCTGATGGAGGGGGAGAATGCCGAACTGCAGATGAAGGCATCGCACCCGTTGTTTTCGCGCCTGCGATATTTCGACCGGTTGGAATTTGAATTCCGCGTTGTCAGCGGTCAGCTGGACTTCATGGATTTCAGCGCGCTCGGCCACGTGACCGGGACGAGGCAGAACAAGGTTCACCAGTGGGGGGTGGCGATCATGACCACTTCGAAGGGAGTCTGGCACCAGCGCCAACTTGACCTTGCGCGCCCGAATTGGTTCCCGTGGGCGGATCCCGACGGGGTTCCGCTGTCGTTCAAATTCGGGGCGCTGGCTATCGAGGCCGGGACGGTGGTCGAATTGCGGAATCTTCGGCTGATGCCGGCGCCGGTTACCGTAAAGCCGTTTTTTGAATTGCCGGTCACATGGCCGCTGCGCACTGATGAGCCGGACGGATCGGTGACCTACACCATCGAAATCCCGGTGATCAACTCGGCCGGAAGACCCGCCGAGATCCGCGCGGATCTTCTTTCCAAACACGAAAAATTCGAGGTTGCACTCGATCCGCCAGCGGTCCAGGCGAAGAACGCGGAGAGGGCCACCTTTACGGTGAAGGCCAAACTTTCGAAGGATCAAATTGCCAAGACGCCAGAACTCTACACCGAAACGATCCGCATCGCATTCCACACGGCCGATGAGCCCGAAGCGGTCAGCACGTTTGAAATGCCGGTGACCCGGCCGCTGACCTCGGGCACCGGCCGCCAGCTCGTGCTCCCGGAGAATGACGTGAAATTTTTGCGGGAAAAATATGCGGCAAAGGACGAGAAGGCGATCAAGGAACTCCAGATCGACAGGATCATTGCGGAGGCGGACAAGCTGCTTCCCATCCGGCTGGATCAGATCCCCCGCGGCCGCGCACAAGTGACAAACAACTGGCCCACGGTTCCGGATTCAAAGCCTCCGCGCCGCTACCAGATCGGGGCGGTCATGCCCGAGATTCTCGATGCCGAGACCGGATTCCGCGAAGTCGGAACACCTCTGGCCAATCAGGTTTGGAAGGAATACCTCGGCCAAAGCGGCCGGGCCACAGAAAACCTGGGCCTCGCCTATGCCATCACCGGCGACGAGAAATATGCCGCGAAAGCCGTGGAGCTGATGGACCTCTATGCCCAGCAATACAGCGCGCTGGACTGGGGCGTTGCCTTCGAGGGGCCCTGGAGCAACGGGCCGGCCATCCTTTCCTCAAGCCGCACCGCGGGCAGCAGCACCTACGGCTCCAACTGGTTCTTCCGGCTTCACATGAAGATGCTCGGCCTCATCAACGACTCTCCCTCGTTCACTCCCGAGGCTCGCGCCCGGATCTACAAGGGGTTCGTCCTTCCTTACGCGACCGAACTCATGAAATTCCGTGGCGGGATTTCCAACATGACCGACATTACCGACACCAATCTGCTCACGATGGGTCTGGTTTTCAACGATGCGAATCTGGTGCAGTTCGCCCTCAATTCAGATCCGGGTCTGATCTCGCGCCTTTCCGATATCGACGAGGACGGGTTTTCGTCCGAGGGCCGTCCGCCGAATTATCATACCGCGGCCATGGATGAATATCTGCCGGCGATGGCCATTCTTCACAACAGCGGATTGAACGTGAAATATCCCCGTGAGCGGCTTCTGGCCGCGGTCAGGATGCTCTACGAGCGGGCAACGCTCTGGGATATGATCCCCAGCACCGGAGACTGCGCGCGGGGTGGGGGAGTTGTCGCGAACAGCGCCCAGGCGGAACAGTTGCTCCCGGTTTTTCCCGACCAGCCCTGGCTTCTAGACATCGGGAAGAACACGACGCTGATCAGCAAGGTCCAGCGCCTGGCGCAGGGAAAAGCCTATAACAAGGAGGGGTTCCGCCAGCTGCTCAGCAGCAAGCCGCGCCTGTTCAAGACCGCCGGGCTTGCTATCCTGCGCTCCGGCGAAACTCCTGAAACCCAAATCATGGCCACGCTCGATTACGGCAGGAACCCGATGCACGCGCATCTGGACAGAAACCAGATCACGCTGAGCGCCTTCGGAAAAATGTTCACCCACGGACCGGGCACTGTCTACAACGTCGGCAGCGGCGGGATCACGAGATCCACCGACCCGAAGCTCAACTCGTTCTGCGGGGCGGGCTCGCTGGGACAAAACGTCATTCTTGTGGATCAGCTGAACCAGCTCCGCGCAATCGGGAAGCTCGTCGCATGGAGCGACAAGCCCGACAACCAGTTCGTCACCGCACGGGTGAACGGGATCGCTCCCGGAGTCGATCACACCCGCACCCTGGCCCTGCGCGACGGGCTGGTCATCGTGATTGACCGCGTGGAGTCTGCCGACGAGCACACTTATGATTTTGTCTATCACAACCTCGGCACCCTGACGCCCGGGCCTGGCTGGCAGTCAGCCCCCCTCTCAGCCCCGCTCGGAAAAACAGCGAACTACGAAAATCTCATCGATCCCGCGCAGCTCACCGGCTCGGGGCCGGTGCGCCTGACTTGGGACCTGACAGCCCAGGTCAAACCGGCCCCGACGCCTGTCCCCGGAAAAAAGGCTGCATCGCCCACCCCGGCACCCGCACCCGTCCACCTCGCTCTTTGGCAACTGCCATCGGAGGGATCGGAGCACTACACTGCCACCACGGGAATGAACAACATGAATACCTCGGAGATTCCCGCTCCGGCCCCCTCGCTGATCACCCGGAAAAAGGCGAAAACCGCCTCGTTTGTCACGGTGCTCGAACCATTCCATGACAAGCCGGCCGTCACCGGGCTGACCGGCACACCGGAAAAATTCACCATCGAGCGCGAAGGAAAACCCCTCAAGGTTTCTTCAGATGAATTCCTGCCGAAATAGGCCGATAAAGAGCCGGGACCCGGAAACGCCGATTCCTGCAGCGGAATGCGGAACGCTTTTCGTAAATACTGTTTCCGGACAGAACACCTCTGCTGCCGGTAGGACGGAAGCCCGGAGATTCCGGCCCCACGCCTTCTCGCTGGTCGAGGTGGTCCTGGCGCTCGGGATCATCAGTGCGGTTTTCATCCCCTTGCTGGGAATGCTGTCCGTCGGCTTCTCCACGATGAAAGAGAGCAATATCGATGTGAGGGTTTCGCTTATCGCTCAAAAGTGTCTGGCATCAGCCCAGATGGTCCCCTTTGTCAACCTGCAGACAGCAACGAACTATCTGAGCTACGAGGGGACGGAGGTTTCGAAGTCGGAAGCCGCGTTCATCGCAGTTATTGAGCCCGTGAGCGCGGCCAATCTGCTCGGCAGTGCAAATATAAAGAATGTCAGGGTGACGGTATCGGGGGCCGGCATTCAGACAAACAGGCCAAGGGTTTTTTCTTCGACCGTGGCCAATCTCGGAGATTAGCGTATGGCGAGCTTCCGGAGTGATGAGCCGGGTAACGGTGGGCCGCAGTGGAGCGGGCAGTCAGAGCGGCACCCGAATGCTTTCACTCTTGTCGAGTTGATGGTGGCCATCACAATCACGGTCATCATACTCGGATTGCTGTTGCAGGTTCTTGGTTTTGCCTCATCGAGCTGGCAGAAGGTCAACGACAACACAAAGGCTTTCGAGGGCGCCCGTGCCGCCTTTGATTCCATTACCCGTCAACTTTCCCAATCCACCCTCGGAACTTACTATGAGTATTATGATTCCAACCGGGTGCCATACCCTCTGGCCAGCAATGCGGATGTGCAGGCTGCCAATGTCGGAGTCAACGCCGCCGCCGGCTTCCGGCCGTCATCATACGGCCGGTTTGCCTACCTTCATTTTATCACGGGAAACAACCTCGTTCCCGACCAGAAGACGCATGCGATATTTTTTCAGGCGCCCCTGGATTTTGAAGGCAGAGGAACCACGGTGTCCTCATCAGGTCAATTGAATGCTATCGGCTACTTCGTGCAGTATACCAACGACCTTGCCGGGCGTCCGGCCCATCTGGCTGCCGGCACGCCCGCGACGCGGGACCGGTATCGACTCATGCAGTATTTTCAGCCGACGCAAAATCTTTCGGTCTACCCGGTCAGCGACCGGAGCTGGATCGACAATGCCGCAGTCCAGGCAAGGCCGTTTGCAGAGAACATCGTCTGCCTGGTTTTGTGGCCCAAGAAAACCGATGAGGAAGGGGCTCTGACCGGCACCAACCTCATTGCCCCTCACTACATGTATGACTCGCGCACCAATTGGCCGTCAGGAGTCTCCCAGCCTGTGCAAATGCACCAGCTGCCTCCCACCGTCAGGGTTCTGATGGTGGCAGTGGACGAGTCTTCGGCATCCAGGCTCAGCGGCCCCGGCACATTCACGGACGGCCTGTTTTCCGAGCCGGCATCCTATGATTCAGACCTGCTCGAGCTTGAAAAGCGGCTGCGCGATGCACGGATCACCTATCGGGTGTTTCAGAGCGACGTGCCTCTGCGTGCCGCAAAATGGAGCGAATGAACACACCTCCCGCCAATTTCCGTCTCCTCTTGTGCATCCGGGCCTTTTCATTGCTCGAGCTCCTGGTGGTTATGACGATTGTGGCCGTTCTTCTCGCCCTGAGTTTTCCCGCCATGCAAAGCGTTATGGGCAGCCGCAACCTTGGCGATGCGGGGGGGATAATTGTCTCCCAGCTCCAGGCGGCCCGTCAGGCGGCCATAACCCGCAATGCTCCGGTGCAGTGGCAGATCCTGAAAATACCTGACGCCCGCAGTGGCGACCCGGAGGCGTTCCGTGTTACCAGATCATTGATCATGCAGCCGGGAGGACGTGAATGGAAACCTTTCGGGCGCCCGGAGTGGCTGCCGAGAGCCACCTGGGTGGACGAGGAGCCCGCCAGATCGCCCATGCTCGGAGTTCAAACGAATGCTTCGAACCTGCCGCCCGGCCTCGGTTCCTCGAACGCCGTGGCAGCATGGGTGATCTTCGACGGGGCCGGGAGGGCCAGCGTGGACATTACCGGCAACTGGCTTACTCTTGTCGGGCGGAGCAACACCAATGACTTTGTCACCGTTCAGATCGAACCTGTGAGTGGACGGGTACGCACCTACCGGCCCGGCCTATGAAATCTCCTGTCGCTATGCCAAATCCCAGCTTAGCAAAACCGCGGAAACCGGGAAGGTTCGCGCGCGGTTATCCATTCTCCTCCGCGTTCCCTCGCTCGAATGAGCGGGGAATCGCCCTGGTGACGGTGCTTTGCCTGCTGGTGCTTGTTGTAGCTTTGGCGCTTGGGATCTTTTACAGCGCCACCATGGAGCGACGGCTCTCATCACAATTCTCCGCCGGCCTTGATGGCCAGCGCCTCGTTGATACCTCGGTGAATCTCGTCATTGCTCAAATCACGGATGCCGCGGAAGCCAGCAACCGGGCCTGGGTGACCCAACCGGGATTGATCCGCACTTTCACGGGGGACCGGCAGGCCGACTGGAATTATCGACTGTATTCCTCCGACCAGATGCGTGTTCAAGGAGACTATGATCCCGCAGCTTCCGCGAACGCGGTTTCCGCGAGTTGGTGGCAGAACAAATCCCTCTACACCGATCTGAATGAACCGGTGCCCGATCACACAAACTCAAGCGACCCGGCCGCGGACAAATACCCGATATTTTATCCGCCTGCCATGACGGGTTTCGCCGGCACGAACAGCGTGGCCGGCTACGCGGTCACCAACGCGCCGGTGGGGACAGGTGGATCCATGACAAACTCCGTGCCCATGCCGGTGCAGTGGCTTTATGTTCTTCAGGACGGGACGCTGGTGCCGGGTGCCGCCTCCGGAACCGGCCAGGCGAAAGTTGACGGGGCCACCACAACCAACCCGGTTGTCGGCCGGATCGCATTCTGGACGGACGACGAGTGCGCAAAGGTTAATATCAACACTGCCGGGGGCGGAGAATTCTGGACCACTCCCTGGTTCCATACCCGCAACGAACAGAATCCCGCAAACACAGATACCAATGGGGTGAAAGGATTCGGCTTCTCAAAACCGGTGCGCAACGAATTCCAGCGCTACCCCGGCCATCCCTACACCACCGATCTGCGGGCTGTATTTCCCGACCTCTCCCATGATCAGATCTATGAGATCAGCCCTCGTATCGTGCCCGGGGGTTCCAGCAACGGGCTGGCTCCGACCGATACCCTCACGGATCTCATAACGAATGACAAAGCCCGCCTCTACTCGACCGTCGGCGAACTTTTCTACTCCACGAACTATGCGGGCGGGGACCGGACGTTCTTTTTTACAAACAGCCTTCCCAACTGGCGGGAAATGATCGAGCGGCGGGAAGCCTTTATCACAGCCTCCAGCCGCGCTCCCGAGCTGACGCTTAACGGGACGCCCCGGGTCTCGATCTGGCCGGTTCATTCTATCACCAACGTCGTCGCAGGCCGGAACCCTGTAAGCTTTCTCACTGCGACCGACCGCCTGATCGCGTTCTGTTCCACAATAAAATCCGGGACCAATAACTATCCATTCTACTTTGCGCGCGGAGGGGCAACAGGGACCAATTCCCTAAGCCCGTTTGCCGACGTCAACTTAGCGCGCAACCAGCAGATCTTCGCCTACCTTCAGAGGGGAACCGCCAGTTTTCCTGGTGCCAGCACCGGTTCATTTTCCGCCAAATACGGCCCCCAGGAGACCGACCAGATCCTGACAGAGATATTCGATTACATCCGCTCCGCAAATATCACCGACCTGTCATCCGTTCAAGGGGGTGCCTACTTCAACATGGAATCAGCGGTGGTTCCCGCCCGGTTCACAAACAATGCCAGCGGGCCGACATACGGGTTCGGGCGCTCCCTCACCGTCCGGCAGATCGGGCTCCTCTTCATTTGCAATGCCAGCGGAGAGCCGGTCGCCCCCTACACCCTGAAATACACCAACGCTTCCGGGACAAACACGATCACCGGGATCACCAGAAACAAGAGTAATTACCCGCTGGGCACGGTGACATTTACGAACGTTGCCATCAACGGGTCTCCGGTGGCTTCCACAAACATTCCTGTAGCCAATATCCTGCCCGACACCGCCAGCTTCCAGGGTCCGAATCTCGCCCTCGATGCCGACACGTCACTCGCGGAAGACCAGCGGCGGATACAAGCTCTGCTCGTCATGGAGTTCATGAGCCCGAGTGCCGGCGGCCGCGGGTTCGAGGATGGGATGAGCGGTATAAGATGGAACTACCGGCTTAGAGATCTCGGGGGGAGCTCCGATGGGTTCCAAAGCACATTGTCCACCGCGGCTTCCACGAACAGTCTTGTCATGGCATCGGCCCCTGTTGAAATCGGTCAGAATCTCGTCAGCGGCGGATTTGCGCATCCCGGAATGTATGGGGGGGCATTTCCTTTCAAATGGGGCTATTCCGGCCGCAGCGTTTTCATGAACGACCTCGCTACTGTCGGGAACCTGACGAACATAGGCATATCAAATCAGAGTGGGATTCCCTATGTGAGCAGCCCCATGACAGTGACTGTGAACTCGAATTCGCCGACCATGAATTTCGGGGGGGCGATGGTTGGCGTTGACCTCTGGCACCCCAGGGTGTCCACAACAAATGCGCCCTCGCGTACCGTCAACATGAACCTGCCGCCGGTCAACGCCCTGCCAATCCCCACACTTTATTACACCAATGCCACCAACCTGATGGCCAATGCCACCAACTGGGTCTTTCACTATTGCGGCCCATTCGGGACCGGGGGGCTTGGCACAAACGGAGGCGTCGGGTCTTTGACAAACAGCGGTCGCTTCAGGAGCACCTCGCTTCCTGTTCTGGTCAAAAGCAACGATACCGTCCAGACATACGTCGCCTCCCACGGCGACAGCCGATTGCTTTTTACAGGGCGCACCAACGAGATGGCTCCTGTCCCGGCTTCGTCCGGCGCCCCGAACATGAGGCATATTCTGCTGGAGAATTTCTCGGGCAACTCGCAGAACACAAACCGGGCGACCCCTGCCTATGGCTTCAACACCGGCACGCGCCTGGTGACGGCCTCTCCCTATTCCGCCGGAGATGCTCCCGCCGTGCTCCCTCCGCCAAACTATCCGACCGGCACCAATGCGCCGTGGACATTCGGGGACTGGGATACCGGCACTCCAATGCAGATCGGCGACGGGCCGCTTATCAACAAGCCGGACGAGGGTATTTTGGGCCAGATCACCGCACTCAACCTGAACCCCTATTCGCGCGTGGGGATCTACTATGGCCACGGGGCGGCATTTGAACTCTCCTCGACCGAGACCCGCCTCGGCTACATTACCCCGAATCGCCAGATGCCCTCTGCGGTGATGTTCGGTTCTCTTCCAACAGGCGTTATTGCCGGTAAACCTTGGCAGACGCTTCTCTTCCGCCCCGATCCCGGGGGGCATCCCGGAGCCGCGGATCCCGCGGACCATTTGCTTCTCGACCTTTTCTGGATGCCGATCGCCGAGCCATACCCGATCAGCGAGCCGTTCTCGACAGCCGGAAAAATCGGCATGAACTACCAGATCATCCCATTCACATACATCAAGCGCTCCACGGGAATGCGGGCCGTCCTGATGAGTGAAAAAATCGCCCATGGCCCCTCCGTTTCCAGTGTCCCTGCTGCCGGCTACGGCAAGGTGAGTTCATTCATGGGCGGGGTGAGCGACGAACTTCGAATGGATCTCGATGTGGATAAAACACTCCAAACCTTCGATGATAACTACTTCTCCCAGGGCAAGGTTTTCATCACTCCCTCTGAGATAACAACGATGGATCTGATTCCATCCGGTTATTCCTCAGCCGCGGATCTTTGGGACGCGTTCCCCCTTACGGGCGAAAACATCAAGGAGCGTCCCTACGCGACCATCTACCCGCGGCTGACCACGAAGTCGAACGTCTACAACATTCACTACCGCGTTCAAGTCCTGCGCAAACGTCCCGGCTCAGATCCCACAATCTGGGACGAAACGAAAGACGCGGTTCTCGCCCAGCGGCGCGGAAATTCCATTATCGAGCGCTACCTTGACATGAACCGGAGCGGGATCCCGGACTATGCCCTGCCCGCCAATGCCGGTCTTTCCGCCGAGTCGCTTTACCGTTTCCGCATCCTCTCGAATCAGGAGTTCAACCCCTGATGGGAGCCTCTGTTACCGGGCTTCCCGCCGTTGGCCTGAGCGTGTGTCCGGAACAAGATCCACAAAAATAACCATGACCCAACCAAAGCAGCCGCTCAAACTCGCCTTCGCAGGATTCCGGCACGCACACATTTTTGACCTTTACCAGCGGGCTTTGGACCATCCGGACATCGAGTTGACCGGAACATGGGAGAATGACTTTCCAGCATCCCTGATGCCGGCGCACAACATGTCCCCCTCGCACGGCACCTGCGGGGATTTGCTGGCATCCTGCGAAGCGGTGGCAGTCGGTGATGCGTATGGCCGCCGGGGACAGATCGTGATTCAAGCGCTCCGCGCGGGCAGGCATGTGATCGCCGACAAGCCGCTCTGCACTTCGCTCGACGAGGTCGAGGAGATCGGTGCACTCGCGGCGGAAAAGAATCTCCGGGTCGGGATGTTGCTCGACATGCGCGATCACGGGAATCTGATTTGCCTGCGCGATGTCGTGGCGTCAGGCCGGATCGGCGCTGTCCAAACCGTCGCCTTCTCCGCCCAGCATCCGCTGCTGTGGGGCATTCGCCCGGCCTGGTATTTCGAGCCGGGAATGCATGGCGGAACATTGAATGATATCGCCATTCATGCGCTGGATTTTCTTCCTTGGGTCACTGGCCTGACAATTGAAAAGGCGGACTCGGCGCGCACATGGAATGCCAAAGCCACCCGGGCTCCGTATTTCAAAGACTGCGGGCAGTTCCTGCTTCGCCTTTCCAACGGCGGTGGCGTCCTCGGTGATGTCTCGTATCTGGCCCCTGACAAGTGCGGGTATGCGATCCCCAATTACTGGAGGATCACGATCCATGGCACCGGAGGATTCGCGGAGACCTCCTACAAAGCCACAGGTGTCAGCGTCGCGGATGATGACTCACTGGAGCCCGAAGTGATTCCGCCCGCACCCGCCCACCCGGGTGGATATCTTGAGGATTTTCTGGCAGATGTTGCAGGAAACTCCCGCGCGGACGGCCGCACGACCCGATCCTGCCTGAACGCCACCCGTCAGGCACTTCAGCTCGAACACTTGGCCGGCAAGTCATGAATCCCATTCGGTTCGCCATTATCGGCAGCGGCGCCATTGCTTCCAAGCACGCGCAGGCCATGGCTGCTGTTCCGGAAGCCAGGCTCGTTGCCGTCTGGAGCCGGAGCCCGGAGCAGGGCGAAAAATTCGCGGCGGAACTCGGCACCGAATTTGTCGCCGGGGTCGATGCTCTTGCCGTGCGGCCTGACATCGACGCCGTGACCATAGCTACTCCCAGTGGTGCGCATGCCGCCTCTGCTCTGCCATTTCTCAAGCAGGGCAAAGCCGTTCTCTGCGAAAAACCGATGGAGATCACTTTGGAAAAAGTTGACAGGCTTCTCGCAGCGGCAAAGGAATCCAACGCCGTGCTGGCAGGGGTTCTGCAATACCGGTTGGGTTTTGGAGCGAAGGCCATGAAGCGCGCTGTCGAGGAGGGGCGCTTCGGCAAGCTCAGGCTTTGCAGCGCTTATCTGAAATGGTGGCGTGAGCAATCCTACTACGACTCGGTCGGGTGGCGCGGCACCCGGGCCCTCGATGGGGGAGGGGCTTTGATGAATCAGGGAATCCACGGAGTGGACCTCCTCCAGTGGCTCGCCGGAATGCCGGTCGAGGTTTTCGCGTTTTCAGGTTGCCTTGCCCATGAGCGTATCGATGTTGAGGACACGATTGCCGTGGCATTGAAATACCCCAGCGGGGCGCTCGGAGTCATCGAGGCGGCCACCTCGTGCAAGCCGGGCTTTGCGATGAGGATCGAGCTGTGCGGCGACAAAGGGTCCGCCATCCTTGAGGACGACAGGATCATCTATTGGAAGTTCGATGCCGAGAGGCCGGAGGACGAAGCGATCCGAAACACGAGAGGCGGCTACATCGGCGGCGGTTCCCGCGACCCTCGCGACATCAGCGTGGAAGGGCACCGGATCCTCATCGAGGACCTCTCCGTCGCAATCCGCGATAAACGCGCCCCCATGATCCCGGGGAGCGAAACCCGCAACGCCATTCAACTGATTCTATCCGCATACGAGTCCGCTTCGGCCGGGCGTGCGGTGGCTCTTTCCTGCTGAACAAACTCCTTCGCCACCAAGACCATGCCCGCTTCCAGCTTTTTCGACATCCAGGTAAACGGATTCGCTGGGGTCGATTTTCAGCAGCCCGACCTTTCCGCTGCAGCCCTGCGCCACGCGGTGGACGGACTTGCCGCACACCAGACCCGGCGGATTTTCCTGACGTTGATCACCGATTCCATCCCGTCGATTTGCGCCAAGCTGGCGAACATCGAGCGCATCAGGGAAAGTGATCCCGTCGTCGGTGAAGCGGTCTGCGGGTATCATATCGAAGGGCCCTGGCTCTCGTCCGAACCGGGTTGCTGCGGGGCGCACGATCCGGAGTTTATGGGACCGCCGAACCTCGACGATTTCGATAAACTGCAGATGGCAGCCCGCGGAAACATCAGGCTCCTCACCATTGCCCCGGAGCTTCCCGGCATGCCTCAATTTATCCGCGAGGTCGTTGCGCGGAATGTGGAAGTTTCAATCGGCCACTCCGATGCCTCGAATTTCGAAATCGATTCTGCCATCGGGGCGGGCGCCCGGTTTTGCACGCACCTTGGGAATGGCGTTGGTGCCGAACTGCCCCGGCACGACAACGTGATCCAGCGCCTCCTCGCCCGCGATGAGCTCACCGCGTTCTTCATCCCTGACGGCATCCACCTGCCGCCGTTTGTTTTGAAGAACTTCTTCCGGGCCAAACCCGCGGGGAAAGCGCTGTTCACGACCGACTGCATGGCGGCGGCCGGCGCACCCAACGGCCGGTACAGGATCGCGCATCACGAACTCGAGGTCGGGGATGACCGCGTCGTACGAATCCCGGGAACCACGAAATTCGCGGGATCTGCCCTCACCCCGCCCGAGGGTTTCGCCAACATATGCCGCTGGCTTGATCTTGAGCCCGCATCCGCCCGTGCACTATTTTCCACATCCGTCGCACAAGCGTTCAGAATTGCTCTTCCTGCCATTACCACACCATGAAAACCTACGATCTTCTCAAAGTCGAAATCCATTCCAACCGTGCCGCTATGGGGGCCGCAGCCGCCGCCCGCGCTTCAACCATCCTACGCCGGGCGATTGAGGCCAACGGCAGGGCCCGCGTCATTCTCGCCAGTGCGCCCTCGCAGGACGAGCTTATTGCCGGCCTCACCTCCGCGCCGGAAATCGACTGGAGCAAGGTCACGATTTTTCATATGGATGAATACATCGGACTTCCGGCGGAGCATCCGGCCAGTTTCCGCAACTACCAGCGGCGGCATGTCCTTTCCCGTGTTCGTCCGGCGGAGTTTCACGGCCTGAGGGGGGAATCCAACGATCCCGTCGCCGAGATCAACCGGTATACCAGCCTGCTCGCGGAAGCTCCGATTGATCTGGTCTGTATGGGTATCGGCGAAAACGGACACATCGCCTTCAACGATCCTCCGGTCGCAGACTTCCGCGACCCCGCCACCGTGAAAGTGGTAGTCCTGGATGAACTCTGCCGTCAGCAGCAGGTGAACGACGGGTGCTTTCCGGATTTCGACTCCGTTCCCCGCCATGCGCTGACATTGACGTGTCCGGCCCTCATGGCGGGAAAGGCTGTCGTTTGCGTGGTTCCGGGCCCACGCAAGGCGGCTGCGGTGAGATCGAGCCTTCAGGATCTGGTTTCAACAGAATGTCCGGCGACAATTCTGCGTTCACATCCCGATGCGGTTCTCTATCTCGACGACGCATCAGCCTCCCTCCTCTGACGCTGGGGGGATCGACACCAGGGGTAGCTTTTTGGCATGAACCCGGCCATGTTGGTAACGCCAGACACGATACCATTGGAGGTGAATGGTCCGGTTTGTCTCCGTTTGGTGGCGGGACGTTATACGCGCAGCATCCGGATTCGTGGCTCCGATGTGGTGTTGGAGCCCGCGTCGGACGGCGAAGTCGAGTGGTGGCGCTGCACGATCACCGCCGACGGGGCGGATCGTTTGTGCGTCAGGGGCCTGACATTCCGGCAATCGCCGCACACCGCGCTGGCGGTCAACGGACCCTGCCGTGGCGCCTCCGTGGCGAACTGCCGATTTCTGGCGTGCGGCACGGGCGGGGCTGTGACGCTTTGGCTCGGTGAGGGAACTCACGACTGCCGCGTCGAAGATTGCGAGTTCGATCTTCTGGGGGTGCTTGGCCGGCACGCCATGCTGCCTTCGCACACGCACAGCATCGGCATCATGGCGGCCGAACACGATTGCACGGGGCATTTCATCAGGCGGAATCGGATCGCACATTATGACTACGGGATTCAACTCGGTGAGAGCGGCACGTGCGAAGAGGAGGGCCGGCACCTGGTCGCCGAAAATACGATCATTGCCCCGCGAACCGACGGCATTCATGTGAAGGCCGGGGCCTGCCGGATCGAGGCGAATCATGTTCTCGGGGCGAGGGCGTGGTCAATCTCCGCGCGTGCGGGACACGACAGTGTTTTTCAGAACAACACCCTTGAAGACGGTTACATCGGAATGAATATCCGCGGGAAGCGCCACAAGGTGATCGGGAACAGGTTTGTCCGGGTGCGTGCGCAGGCTTTGCTCCTGCTGGAATCCAAGACCAACGGGGATGGATTCGCCGCCGAAGATACCGAGGTGCATGGCAACACGTTTGTTGATTGCGGCGGAGCTGATGCGGGCCAGCCGGTTATCACTGCGGCCGGCCTGGAGGGGCCTCCACTCCCCGAGTCCAAGGGGATCGTGGTCACAAGTCCCCTGCCACAACGCCTCGGAGAGAATAGCGGCGGAGCTTGAACCGGGAGCCGCAAAAGCAAGGATCGCCGTCCGCATTCTGAGTGTTTGCAGAACGGTCTTTTCTTGTGACCCCTGGCCGGATGGATGAGCCTGCCCGGATCGTGAGTTGCCCAATTTTTATTACGGATCACCAGGCCATCGGCGATGGGAAAACGCTGAACACGCGCGCCATTCAGGCGGCGATTGATGCCGCTGCTGCTCCTGGCGGAGGTGGACATGTGATTGTCCCGCCTGGAAACTTCGTCACCGGCACCCTGCATCTGCGCGACAATCTCTGGCTCGAACTCCGGCCGGGCGCCGTGCTGGCAGGATCGGCGGATATCCGCGACTACAGCGATCTCGGAGCAGGCTTTCAGAAGGATCTGCAACCTTATCACCTGATCGTCATCGAGAAGGCTCACCACGTCCGCATCTCGGGGCCGGGCCGCATCGATGGCAACGGGCCGGCGTTCTGGGAACCGGAGGCGACTCCCTCCGGTTGGTTTCGCGAACTCAACCGGCGACCCAGTCCGATGATCGTCTGCACGGACTGCAAGAGCCTCGTCTGGGATGGAGTCGAGATCACGAACTCGCCGGGATGGACGCTTCACCTCAAGCGCTGCGATGATGTCCTCGTCAGGGGAGTGACGATCAGGAACAACCTTTTCGGCCCGAACACCGATGGGATCGACATCGACGGCTGTCGCGACGTCCGCATCTCGGATTGCCTGATTATTGCAGGCGACGATGCCATCGTGCTCAAGACAACGCCGGATTCGAGAAGCTGCGAGCGGGTCACAGTGACGAACTGCGCCATCTCCACCAGTTGTCGGGCGCTCAAACTGGGGGCGATGGAATCATTTCACGATATGCGCGACATCGTGTTCAGCAACTGCGTGGTTGAGAAGTCCGTGAGCATTTTTGCGCTCATCTGCCGGAATGGCGGGACGATGGAGAATATTGCGGTGAGCAACATCGTCGGCCACGCCTTCGCCAATCCGGACTATAATTTGCCCATCCACATCGACTGCGCGCGAATGGATCCCGCCATAAACCCGGGCTGTATCCGGAATGTCCTGGTCAGCAATTTCCTTTGCCATTCCAACGGCCGCATCCTTGTCACCGGAGAAAATGATCACCCCGTGGAAAATGTGACACTGCGCGGGATTCAGTTCCACGGCCGGGACATTTACGACCCTTATCCGCACGGCTTGACGGCTTCCGGAAACCAGTTTTCACCCATGACGCCCGAGGCCCGGGCTGCCAGGGCCGCAGTGGTCGTGCAGAATGCGCGCGGGTTTGCCGCGCTCGACATCGAGATCTGCTGGCCCGCAGACATGGCCGTCCCGTTTCATGGGTTCTGGGGAAAGAATATCCGCAATCGTCGTGTGGATCTGTCGGGAATGCATGCGTCCGCCCCGGGACTTTCCGATGCCTGCCTGGATGACTGTGAGGTGCGGATGACTGGCGCGGAGTGATCGCGGGCATAGCTGACGCGAAATCGCTACAGCGCCGGAGGCGGGCTGACGCAAATCGAACCGATCGCGGTGCGCACGGACTGATTGCTGGCGACACGTGGGCTCTGCTAGCTTTTTCGCTCGGCTGTGTTTCAGCAACGGTGCAGAGATCAGCTACCCCAAAACCGTTTCCATGATGCCTGACCGATCTATCCCGAAAACCGTTACCGGACCCGCCGTTTTCCGGATGGCGATCGTCGCAGGCAGCGTGTTTTTGTCACTTGTCGGAATGGCTCTGGCATCCGGGGTGGACGGCCAGAATTCCGCGAGCCAGACAGTGATCCGTGTCACCGGCTATACGCCCTGGGCCTGGAGTCCCCCGACCCGTGCCAGGCGGAGCGCCCTGCGGTATTTCATGAACGACATGAGCGACCCGGTCACCGGCAAGCCGTGGGGCGAGGTCATCCGGATCGAACCCGATAACCCGCTGAGCTTTCCGGGGTTCAGCCTCAAGATTTTGAATTTTGCGGCCGGCACCGGAGAAGAGGTCGTCACGACCAGCCAGGGGATCACGCAGTTCTACCAATACCGTGACCAAAGGTTTCTCATCCCGCTGAACCCTTTCATCTGGAAAGTGCGCGAGGATGCCGCCGGCCGTCCGCGCAGGCTCGCGGACGGATCATGGGACTATGTTCCCGGACCGGACGATGGGCGCACACTCTTATGGCCGAGCTGGAAGAGCATCCCCGGGGTTTACAAGGAAATGATTGCGTGGAAAGGCGATGTCTTCGGCGTGCCGACAAGCATCCACGCGAACGGCCTGATGTTCCGCCGTGACGCGTTTCAGTCCGCCGGGCTCGATCCTGCCAATGCCCCGGCCACGTGGGAGGAACTTTTTGAAGCCGCGTTGAAAATATCCGCGTCGGAATCCGACGGGGTCTTTGGAATCCAGCTCACCGATGCGGTTGCTGACGCCTTCCTGCTCGGGCAGGGCGGTGTGCTGGCCCGCCGCGAAATGACGCCTGCCGGGAAAGAGCGGTGGGTTTCAGCGGTGGATTCTCCGGAGATGGTCCGGACCATCGAATTTCTTCGCAGGCTCACGCTCACAAAATGGATCGTCGCACCGGATGGGAAACCATTCATCGTCTGGAGCCCGGATGGCGGAGATGTCCGGACGGTCCTGCACCCCTCGCTCGGCGAAGGCCGGTGGAGCGGAGCCCCTCTTGCCCAGGGTGCGTCGGTTGATTTTCCCGGCCGTTCCTACCCGGCATCGGAGATCCGCACAGGCGTCGCGTTCAACCAGATCGGAGGACAGGCCACCGGAACAAATGACAAGTGGTATAATCTGTTCACGCAGAATCCCGCGAGGATCGGGATGGCGTTCACCACGCCCGACCGCTTCGGCGAATTCGCCGCGAACTTCGACCCTTCGCTGCTCGGTTTCGCGCCGGTGCCGTCGGGGCCGGCCGGCGCCGGTGTCTTTGCGCAGGGCGAGATTGCGGGGCTCAACTACATCCTTGCCCGTGATCCTGCCAAGGCGCGTCTCGCCTGGTCGGTTCTCAGTTTTCTGGCCAGCGACGAATATCGCGAGCGCCTCGTCCACAGCTACGTCCGCGAAGGAGAGGGGATCGCGGAAACTCTCAACCCCGCACTGCTCGAAAGAGCCGGTTTCGCCACCGTGGCCGAGAGGATTCCGGGCGGGCTCCGGGACTACTGGGCCCGGTTGGACGGGATGCTCCGCCCGGTCGTTCCAGCGAAGAACTTTCAGGCGATCACCTCGCAATACCTCGGCCCGATTTACAGGAGTGCGACCACCGATCCCGCCTTCGACTACCGGATCGCACTGGCCGCGGCCAGGGAGCAGATCCAGGCGAGGCTCGACTTTGCGGCGGGCGACTACTCACGGGTCAAAAACCGGGAACTCGTCGTGGCCGCCATGATTGCGATTATCGCGGCGGTTCTCATTGCAACGATGTTTGCGATCCGGATGATGCTCGCCAAAGCCGAGGACGAAAAGGGGGTGCGCACGCTCGGTCCGGATAAAAAGTTCCAATCCGCGGGATGGGCGCTGCTTGCCCCGGCGCTCCTTCTCATATCTGTTTTTTCCTACTATCCGATTTTCAAGGCTCTCCCCATTGCCTTTCAAGATTACAGCGTGACCGGTGGAGGGGCCTGGGTCGGATCCGCAAACTTTGTCGAGGTCTTCACCAATCCGGCCGCCTGGTCGGCGATGCTGAAGACCGTTTACTACATGGCACTGAGCATCGGCCTTGGTTTTCTTGCCCCTGTGCTCCTGGCGATCCTGATGAGCGAGATCCGTTCGTTCCGCTATCTTCTTCGCACGGTCTATTATCTTCCGGCCATCGTTGCTGGGATCGTGATGCTCCTCCTGTGGCAACGGTTTTACGAGCCAACCCCGGATGGCATGGTCAACCGCCTCTACCTCGGCATCATGGGGGCCTGGAACGCGATGGTCCCTGCCTCGATGGAGGTCGCGCTGCGCCCGGTGGACTGGCTGCGGGACCCGGTCTGGGGCATCCCTTGCGTCGTTTTTGTCGGGATCTGGGGAGGCATGGGGCCGGGGATGCTGATCTACCTCGCCGCACTGAAAAGCATTCCCGAGGACCTTTACGAGGCGGCCGAGATCGATGGTGCGAACTGGCGCGAGCGGCTCTATCACATCACGCTTTCCTACCTGCGCCCGCTTCTCGTTATCAACCTGATCGGGGCCGTCATCGGCGCGTTCCAGGCTTCGGGCAACATTCTGGCCCTCGCAGGAAATTTCCCCGCCACCTACACCTTTGCCGTCCACCTGTGGTTTGAAACGTTTGGCCTCGGAAACTTCGGTGTCGGCACGGCGCTCTCCTGGGTGATGGCCGCCATCCTCATGGGCTTCACGCTGTGGCAGCTCCGCATTCTCCGCAGCGTGGAATTCCGACGGGCAAAGGCCGATTGATCACCATGAGGCAATCCACTCTTTCTTCTTCATCCGGCAGCGCGTTCTAGGTCATGGCCATCATCTCCAACCTCGATCGCAGGACTTCGCGCGGCAAGCTGATGCTGCTCGCCATCTACTCTCTGCTCTTTATCGGAGCGATCGGCATGGTCTATCCGTTCCTGCTGATGCTCAGGATGACGACGTCCGACGCCATCGACCGCGCGTCGATCTCCGTGCTGCCGGAATACCTATGGAACCGGGATCTGCTGTCCCGAAAATACCTCTCCGGCCAATACCGGCTCGTTCCGATCTGGCAGGTTGCGGCCGGATTCGGCACCAACCAGTGGAACAGCTTCGATAAGGCGAAGGATTTTTGGAATTCCTACCTCGCTGGATTTGACGGGGTTTCCTCCGGTCATCTGAATGCAAGGGTCGGAGATCTCCACGCGTTTGCCGCGCAGGCCGATCTCCGGTTTGTCGGTCCCGCGCTCCGGTATCAGCCGGGCCGGAGATTCGAGGATCGGTTCATTGTGCGGTGGCTGGCTCAAAGGGACAACGTGCCGTTCAACACCTTCCGATTTTTTGAGCCCGTAAAGCCCGATATCACACGCCGCGACTGGACTCCGCCCGGCGGAAAGGACTGGCGCAACTGGCGCGAGTGGCTTTCCCAACTTCCCGGCAGCGACAGGTTTCTCTTCAGCAGCAATGCTCTCTGGCAGCGCTATCTGATGTCAAAATACGGGGGCGATTTGAAAAAGCTCAATGCCGCTCATGGGGCCACGCATCCCTCGTTCAACAACGGACCGTGCTTTACCGTGACGCCGCCTGCCGACGGAATTCTGCGGAAAGACTGGGAGGCATTTGCCTCGGAGCGCTACCCGCTCTTCTGGCAGGAGCTGCCGGTGGAGACGGTTGCGGCTTTCTCGGCCGCCTGGAAAACCTGGCTCGCCGGAACGCCGGGAGTGCCGGATGCCGCGACGTGGCAACGCATCACGGGGCTTCTGCCCATTGACGGCTTTGACCTGCTTCCGGCGAAGATGCCGGACGACGAGACCGCGGGGCGCTGGTGGTGCTCGTTTGTTAATGAAAACGTTCCGATGTCCTCCCGCATCATCCTGTCCAGCGAGGTCATGTTCGGGGAGTTTTTGCGGAAAAAATACGGCACCCCGGAAGCGCTCTCGGCGGCCTGGGGGCAGGAAATTCCCTCTTGGGCGGCCGTAAGGTTTCCGATTCCAGAAGCCGATTTTCTAACGCTTACAACGTATTCCGGCGGGATCAAATGGGAAATTTCGACGGCTAATTTCCGGGTTGTCGCGAAGTCGCTCCTTCTCGAAGGCCGGGCGTTCTCGAACACCCTCATCATCGTGCTGCTCGCCATCGCCACCTCGCTGACCGTCAACCCGCTGGCCGCCTACGCGCTCTCGCGGTTCCGCATGCGGGGGACGAGCAAAATCCTGATTTTCCTTCTCGCGACGATGGCGCTTCCGGCAGAGGTGGCCATGGTTCCGGGTTTCCTTCTTGTGCGCGACCTCCACCTCACCGATACGTTCTGGGCGCTCGTTCTCCCGCATGCCGCCAACGCGTTCAGCATCTTTTTGCTCAAGGGATTCTTCGATTCGCTCCCCCAGGAACTCTATGAAGCGGCCTTGATTGACGGAGCCGGAGAATTTACCCTCTTCACCCGGATCACGCTCCCGCTTTCCATGCCGATCATCGCCGTCACACTCCTGAGCACGACAACCCACGCCTACAACCTTTTCATGCCGGCCGTCATGTATCTCGGTGACGTGAACAAATGGCCGATCGCCACGAAGATCTACGAGATCAACCAGATCTCCCCGGCGGGTGTCGGCATGGCGGCTCTCGTCCTCTCCAGCATTTTTCCGCTCCTCGTCTTTGTGTTCTGCCAGAGGATCATCATGCGCGGGATTATTCTCCCGAGCATGAAGTAGCCACGAGCGGCACCTTGGTCCCGTTTGTGGACAAAAAATTCATGATAAACTACAACGCGCAGCATTCCCCGGTCGGGGCTTTTGCCTCATTCACTCTCGGATTCCATGGCCAAAAAGGCGGCCTCGGCCTCGAAATTGGCGGTCCCGCAGACGAAAATATTTACATCGGAATGGAATCCCGCAGGGGTGGGGTTTACGAGGCACTCCCGTTTTTTGCCGGAAGCGAGGACGACAGCCGTCGCTATGATGTAGGTGCGGATGGGCAGCAGGAACAAGTGGATGTCCGGGCATTTCCGAAAAAATCGATCGCCCGCGAAATGTCGGCCTGTTGCGACACATGGAAGGCCGGAGATCTGTCGTTCACCGTTTATTCCCCCGCAAAGTCCGTCCCGGAACCGGGCGCGGGATCGAAAACCGCGCTCTTGCGGGCGCTGGTGCCAGCGGTCTTCGTCGAGATCACGGCAGACAACTCCTCGGGGAAAAAATCGCGTCGCGTGTTTTTTGGCTATCAGGGAGGCGACAGATATTCCGCGATGCGCCGGCTGGACGACCTGTGCCCCTTCGCCGGCATCGGTCAGGGGCTCCGCACGGCGATAGTCTCGGATTCCCCCGGCGTCTACTCCGGCCTCGGTTTCACTGCCGGGAAGTGCCTCTCGCCCGATCGTCCTGAAAACCTTGTCTTCGGGCTCGGTGGGGTTGGACTTCTCATGGCAGACGTCCCGGCCGGCCAAAAGCGGACTTTCCGATATGCAATCTGCTTCCACCGCGCGGGCACGGTCACCAGCGGGATGCCCTGCAGCTACTACTACGCGCGGTTTTTTTCCGACATCGAGGCGGTCGCGAAATTCGCCCTTGCGGACTTCGGCCATCAGAAGGTGCTCGCGCTCGACTTCGACAAAAAGCTGGCGCGCCTTTCTGCGGACCGCCGGTTCCAGCTCTCGCACGCGATCCGCAGCTATTACGGAAGCACGCAATTTCTTGAGAGCGAAGGCAAGCCATTCTGGGTCGTCAACGAAGGCGAATACCGGATGATGAACACGTTCGACCTCACGGTTGACCACCTGTTCTTCGAGATGGCGATGAACCCGTGGGCTGTCCGCAACCAGCTCGACTGGTTCGTCAAGCGCTTCTCCTATCGCGACAAGGTCCGCCTGCCGGGAGGAAAAAAGGAATTCCCGGGCGGGCTCAGCTTCACCCATGACATGGGCATCGCCAACCACGTTTCGCGACCCGAATTCTCGACCTACGAACTCTTCGGTCTTGATGGATGCTTTTCGCACATGACCCATGAGCAGCTCGTGAACTGGGTCCTCTGCGGCGTCACATATGCGAAGTCCGCCGGCGGCAGGAAATGGTTCAAGTCGCGGCTTCCGGTCTTCAAGGAATGCCTCCGGAGCCTTGTGAATCGCGACCATCCGGATCCGGCCCTCCGCGACGGCGTGATGAGCGCGGATTCTTCGCGCTGCCTCGGCGGCGCTGAAATCACCACCTACGACAGCCTCGACGTATCACTCGGCCAGGCCCGCAACAATCTTTACCTCGCCGTCAAATCCTGGGCCGCCTACATCGGGCTCGAATCCATCCTCCCGAAGGGATCGCCGGATGCCCGTATCGCCGGCACCCAGGCCTCGCTCTGCGCTTCCACCATCGCCACGCACATGAGGCCCGACGGGTTTATTCCCGCCGTGATGGGCGAGGGCAATGAGTCGAGGATCATCCCGGCCATCGAGGGCCTGGTTTTCCCGGAAATATGGGGCATCGAGGAAGCTCTCAAACCGGGCGGAAAATACGGGGTTCTCATCAAAGCCCTCAAAAAGCATCTTTCCACCGTTCTCGTTCCCGGCACCTGCCTGTTCCCGAACGGCGGGTGGAAGCTCAGTTCGACCAACGACAACTCGTGGCTCAGCAAAATTTACCTCAGCCAGTTCGTCGCCGAAAAAATCCTCGGCTTCGCGCCATCCGCCAAAGCCGATGCCGCCCACCGCGCCTGGCTTCTGGCCCCCGGGAACGCCTATTTCGCCTGGAGCGATCAGATGGTCAACGGTAAAGCCCAGGGCAGCAAATACTACCCCCGCGGCGTCACCGCATGGCTCTGGGTCTCGTCTTTGCGCACTTCGCCCCGGCTCTGAAACGACTCGAACTGCCCATTGCCGCAGGCTCCGCTCCGCGCGCTTCCAACCGGCAGAAAACAAGCCGTCAAGGACATTTCGCCCGTCAACACTGGAGTATATGGCGTTCGGGTTGAAGCTTCGGAATTTACGAAGGCCGAAGTTTCTGCATTCCGAGCCTGCGGCTA